>JALSRF010000237.1 GCA_026984895.1 Paracoccaceae bacterium | reverse complement strand
GCGCGCCGACGACAGCCACGATCTGAAGGCCTGGAAGGTGATCGACGACGCCGGACTGCGCGGCGCGCGGCTGGGCGGCGCGCAGATGAGCGAGAAACACCCGAATTTCCTGCTGAACACCGGCAATGCCAGCGCCGCCGACCTGGAAGCGCTGGGCGAAATGGTGCGAAAAAAGGTATTCCAAAACAGCCGGATATCGCTAGAATGGGAAATCATGCGGATCGGTGAGCCGGCAGGCAGGCCAGACCAGGAGCCGGCCCGGCAGCCGGAAGGCGAACCGGACGCGTAAGGACAAGGCAAACGAGGGCCGCCGAAACCGGCCCCGAACAAGGGCACCAAGGTGGGCAAGTCGAGCAGGCAAGCCCCGAAAGTGGCGGTATTGATGGGCGGCACTTCCGCCGAGCGCGAAGTGTCGCTGTCCTCGGGGCGCGAATGCGCCGCCGCCCTGCGGGAGGCAGGATTCGAGGCGACAGAGCTGGACGCCGGTCCGGACCTGTGCGCGCGCTTGGGCGCGCTTGCCCCCGATGTCGTCTTCAACGCGCTGCACGGGCGCTGGGGCGAGGATGGCTGCGTGCAGGGTCTGCTGGAATGGCTGAGGCTGCCCTACACGCATTCGGGCGTGCTGGCCTCGGCGCTGGCCATGGACAAGGCGCGCGCCAAGGAGGTCTTTCGCGCCGCCGGTCTGCCGGTGGCCGACAGCCTGATCGCCAGCCGCGATGAAATCGAGGCCGGCCACGTGATGGCGCCGCCCTATGTGGTGAAGCCCGGCAACGAGGGCTCGTCGGTGGGGGTCCATATCGTGCGCGAGGCCGCCGATGCGCCGCCCGAACTGGCCCCCGACATGCCGGCCCGCATGATGGTCGAGGCTTTCGTGCCGGGGCGCGAACTGACCTGCACGGTGATGGGCGCGCGCGCCCTTGCCGTGACCGATATTCATACTGCGGGATGGTATGACTACCATGCCAAGTATGAACAGGGCGGGTCGCGCCACGTGATCCCGGCGGACCTGCCCGACGACATCACCCGGGCCTGCCTGGACTACGCGCAGCGCGCCCACGATGCGCTGGGCTGCCGCGGGCTCAGCCGCACCGATTTCCGCTGGGACGAGGCGCGCGGGCCGGACGGGCTGGTGCTGCTGGAAACCAACACCCAGCCGGGGATGACGCCGACCTCGCTTTCGCCGGAACAGGCGGCGCATTGCGGCATTTCCTTTGCCGAGCTTTGCGTCTGGATGGTGGAGGATGCTTCATGCGACCGCTAGCCGCCCCCGCCGCCCCCGCTGGCCCCGCCGCCCCCGCTGGTCCCGCCGCCCCCGCTGGCCCGGCATGGGCGCAGGAACGGGCGCAGGAACGGGCGCAGGAACGGGTGCCGGCGCGCCGCGATCCGGCGCCGTCGCGCCTGGCCTACCGGATGCACCGGCTGTGGCTGACGCCGGCCTTTCGCCGGTTGCTGAAATACGGGCTGCCGCTGATGCTGGCGGCGGGGATCGGCTACGCCTACCTGGGGCAGGCCGAAAACCGCGAGGCGCTGCGCGACCGGATCGCGCAGCTTCGCCGTTCGGTGGCCGAGCGCCCGGAGTTCATGGTCCGGCTGATGGCCATCGACGGCGCCTCGGATTCGGTCGCGCAGGACATCCGCGAGATCGTGCCGGTGGATTTCCCGGTGTCGTCCTTCGATCTGGATCTGCCGGGCATGAAACGGCGCATCGCCGAACTGGACGCGGTGCAGGGCGTGGATATCGCCGTGCGCGCGGGCGGGGTCCTGCAGGTGCGCATCCGCGAGCGCGTGCCCGCCGCCGTCTGGCGCGTGGGGCGCGATCTGGAGCTTCTCGATGCCGAAGGGCACCGCGTGGCGGTGATCGATTCGCGCCTCGAACGACCCGACCTGCCGCTTCTTGGCGGGCTCGGGGCCGAGGCGGCCGTGCCTGAGGCGCTGGCGCTTCTGCAGGCGGCCGCCCCGGTGCGTGCGCGCATCCGCGGGCTGGTGCGCATGGGCGAGCGGCGCTGGGACCTGGTGCTGGACCGCGGGCAGCGGATCCTGCTGCCCGAAGACAACGCCCTGGAGGCCCTGCGCCGGGTCATGGCGCTGAACGAGGCCCGGGACCTTCTGGCACGAGACATCACGGCGGTGGACATGCGCAACCCGCGCCGCCCGACCCTGCGGCTCGGCCCCGTGGCGACCGACGAGCTGCACCAGCGCAAGAGACCTCAAACAGGAGCAGAAAAGGGATGACGGACCTGTATTCGACCCAGCGATCGATGCGTGCCATGCGCAATACCGCGATGCAGCGCGGGGTGATTGCCGTCCTGGACATCGGCACCTCGAAGATCGCCTGCCTGGTGCTGCGCTTCGACGGCCCGGAGCGGTTTCGCGAAAGCGACGGCGTGGGCACGATGGCCGGCCAGTCCTCTTTCCGGGTGATCGGCGCGGCGACCACGCGCTCGCGCGGGGTGCAGTTCGGCGAG
>JALSRF010000236.1 GCA_026984895.1 Paracoccaceae bacterium | reverse complement strand
CACGCCGTTTGATTTATCCTTCGCCAGAAACCACAGGCAGACGGGAATTGGGGTAGAGTAAAACAACTGCCCCGGCAGGGCGACCATGCAGTCAATGACTTCGCCCTCGATCATCGCCTTGCGGATTTCGCCCTCGCCCGACTGGGTCGAGGACATGGAGCCATTGGCCAGCACCACCCCGGCGGTGCCGGTGGGGCCGAGGTGGTGCAGGATGTGCTGCAGCCAGGCAAAGTTGGCGTTGCCCTTGGGCGGCACCCCGTATTTCCAGCGCACGTCGTCGCGCAGGCGATCCCCGCCCCAGTCGGACACGTTGAAGGGCGGGTTGGCGAGGATGTAGTCGGCGCGCAGGTCGGGCAGTTCGTCCTTGTGAAAGCTGCCTTCGGAATTCCAGCGGATGTCGGCGTCGATCCCGCGCACGGCAAGATTCATCCGGCACAAGCGCCAGGTGGTGTGGTTGCTCTCCTGCCCGTAGATGGCGATGTCGCCCACGCGCCCGCCGTGGGTTTCGACGAAACGTTCGGATTGCACGAACATGCCGCCCGAGCCGCAGCAGGGGTCGTAGACGCGTCCCTGATAGGGTTGCAGCATCTCGACCATTGTCTTGACCACGGAACGCGGCGTGTAGAATTCACCGCCACGCTTGCCCTCGGAGCCCGCGAATTCCTTGAGGAAATATTCATAGACCCGGCCGAACAGGTCGCGCGCTTCGCCATTTTCAGCCTGCATCCGGATGTTGGCGATCAGGTCGATCAACTCGCCCAGCATGATGGCGGACAGCGCCGGGCGGGCGTAATCCTTGGGCAGCACGCCCTTGAGTGTGGGGTTGTCGTTTTCGATCGCCAGCATGGCATCGTCGATGATCCGGCCGATATTGGGTTGCTTGGCGCTGGCCTGCAGGTAGGTCCATCGCGCCCCTTTCGGCACCCAGAAGATATTTTCGGCGAGGTATTCGTCGCGGTCCTCGGCGCCCTCGGGGTATTCGGCCATGAGTTCGGCGTGCTTGGCCTCGAAGCTTTCCGAGATGTGGCGCAGGAAGATCAGCCCGAGGACGACATGCTTGTAGTCCGACGGCTCCATGTTGCCACGCAGTTTGTCGGCGGCCTTGAACAGGTCGGCCTCGAAACCGAGGGGGGCGTTGTTCTTGCTGGCCATCAGAGACTGTCCCTTGCGCGCGAGGGGATGATCCGGTCGCCGGTCAGTTTTTCGAAGTCCTCGACCGCCAGGACGACCACCACGGGGCGGCCGTGCTTTTCGACGACAAAGGGTTCGGTGCGGGCAAGGTCGATCATCCGGCCGAAATTGTTCTTCGCCTCTTTGGCGGAAAGCGCTTGCATGGTTGTTCCTCCCTTGAGGGAAAGTGGCTGAAATGGCCAAAGGAATCAATCATGAATTGACGGCTACTTTGGCGATATGTGGGCAAGGCAGGGCGGTCAAAGGGAGGTATCGTCGATTTGTCCCCACGGCCGCCGCCTCGGCATCACCTCGCTCACCACGACCTCCCGCAACATGCCGCCTGTGACCAACCCCTCGCGCACCCAGTCGAGGGCCTGCCACCAGGCCTCATAGGCGCGCCGCGCGTCGGCAATCTGATCCGGATGCGGGCGCCAGGTGACAGGGCAGGCCAGGATGTCGACCCGGCGGGTTCGGCCGCGCCAGGTGACATGCGCGGTGCCAACGATTTCGGTTTTCGCGCGCACGCCATGCTGGTTGCGCCTGACCTCGACCGGTACGCAGCGTGGCACGGCGCCAGGCATCCAGTCGGGGGTCAGCCCGGCGCGGGCGAGTTCCGCGATGCGGATGGCCATGCGTCTGCCGCCCAGCGCGTCCGGCAGGCTTGCGACCACGGCGGCCACGACTTCGGCGTCCTCGTGGGTATAGCTGCCGATCTTGTAGCGCCCGCCGTCGATCTGGCAGCCAAGCTGGGCGCGCTGATAAAGGACGTATTCCAGGCCATAGCCCTGGGCCTCGGCCTCGACGTCCTGGGGCGGTGGCAATTCAAGCTGGGCCTTCTCGCGCCCGAAGGCCCATTCGAGGATCGCCTGCACGCCCAGCGTGCGGGGCTCCTGCCGCTTTCCGTGGATACGCTCAAGCCGGGTCATCGCACACCCCGCATGCGCAGGCGTTCGGGCGTCACCAGCCCCCTGGCCAGCATCAGATCGCGTATGCTGTTGCTGATCGCGCTGGGCGGCAGGTATTTGTCGGAGTTCACCAGCCCGGCATAGAATGCCGCCAGCTCGTCCGGGCTCATGCGCGGCTTGTCAGCGTGCTTTCGCTTGTTGGCCTTACCCTGAGATGCCTGGCGCTGGGCGGCGCGCTCCATCGCCCGATCCAGCGCCTTGGGCCCATCCGGCGGGGCTGGGTGGGTAGAACGGGTCTCGCGCGCCACCTCGAGGATCGCGCTTTCCGACAGGCCGAGATCGTCGCGCCAGCGACGGACATGCGCGCGGGCCGGCCGGCCCTGCCACCAGCCGGGCAGTGCCCCGTCGGTATCCAGGCCCAGCGCTTGCAGCAGATCCTCGAAAAACCCATCGGGAAGATCTTCGCGCGCCTGCGCGCCCTCCTCCTCCTTTACTGGTTCCCTTAAAGGTTCCCTTACAGGGTTAGTCTCCGGAATCCGGAGATGGCTTTGGGCAAAATCCGGAGATGGCTTTGCCGAAAATCCGGAGATGGCCCCATGTCCGGTTTCCGCAGATGGCGCGCCGTTTTCGCTGTCATTCCCATCTCCGGTTTCCGGAGTTGGCTCTTGTGGAAAGTTCTCCTCGAACCCCAGGATGTAGCGGGTGGCCTGGCGCTTGTGGGTGCGCGCATCGTGCACCCGGATGCGGTGGATCAGGCCCAGTTCCTCGAGCCGGGCGAGATGCGCGTTCAA
>JALSRF010000235.1 GCA_026984895.1 Paracoccaceae bacterium | reverse complement strand
TGGGCTACGAACTGTATCAGTCGATGCTGGAAGAGGCGATTGCCAAGATCAAGGCCGGCGAACTGGAGGGGCTGAGCGAGGCAGACGACCAGTGGGCACCGGCGATCAACCTGGGCATTCCCGTGCTCATCCCCGAGAAATACGTGCCCGACCTGGATGTGCGGCTGGGGCTCTACCGCCGGCTTTCGGGGCTGCACGGCAAGGTCGAACTGGAAGGGTTCGCCGCCGAACTGATCGACCGTTTCGGCCCGCTTCCCGGCGAAGTGAACAGCCTGCTGCTGGTGGTGCGCATCAAGGCGCAGTGCAAGCGCGCCGGGATCGCGCGCCTGGATGCCGGCCCGCGCGGGGCAACGATCCAGTTCCACAACGACAAGTTCGCCAACCCCGCCGGGCTGGTGGACTTCATCCAGGCGCAAAAGGGGCTGGCCAGGGTCAGGGACAACAGGATCGTGGTGCGGCGCGACTGGAAAGGAAAGCGCGACAGGATCAGGGGGGCCTATGCCATTGCCGCCGATCTGGCCGCCAGGGCACGGACCTGAAGGAAGCCGCGGCGCCGGCTGCGCCCTCTGGCACGCCCGCGCCCCGCGGGGACGCGCAAGCGCGAAGCCGGGCCGGGCGTTGCGATGCGATGGGGCGGCTTTCGTCGGGCAGCCGGCGCGCCGGGGACGCAGGACGCGCGGCGCGCTCCGGGGCGGGGGACGCAGGGCGCTCGGGGACGCGGGGCGCCCGGGGGCAGACGGGGCGGCGGGCAATCGGTGCGTCAAGCGCTTCGGCAAAGCGGGCCGGCAAAGGGGTCGGCAAAGGGGCCGGCAAGGGATTGGCAAAGGGGCGCTGCCGGGGGGCGTTCGGGACAGGAACGGGAGGCGCGCTCGGGACGCGCTCGGGCGGCGAACGGGAGCCGCACTGGCGCGTTCGGGGTTGCACGGGCGCGATCGGATCGGATCCGTTCGGGTCAGATCAGGTTGAATCGCGTCGCCTTTTTCACCGCCTGCGCCGTGGTGAGCACATCGAAGGCGGTGCGCACCGCGGCCAGGTGCTTGTCCACTGTGGCGGTGCTGATGTCCATGATCTGGGCCACATCGCGCGCGGTCTTGCCCGCTGCCACCCAGCGAAGCACCTCTTTCTGTCGGCTGGTCAGCGGGCGCGTCTGCACCGGGCGCGGCAGGGCCTTGATGCGCAGGTAGAACATCGAACAGGTCATTTCGACCTGCTTGCCATGGCGCTGCCAGAGCGCCTCTACCTCGTCCTGGTCCAGCCCCGGTCGGGCACACAGGGTGATCACGGCCACGTCTCCGGCTTCGGGCTCGGCCAGCGAGATGCTGTAGCCGGCGCGCACGTCGTATTCGCGCATGAGCTTCAGCATGCCCGGGCGCTGCCGGGCCAGCGTTTCGGGGTCCAGCCCCCCGGCCGGGTCGCGCCAGCTGATCGCCCCGCGGTTGCGGAAGGCCCAGAAAAACAGCGGCGCGTTCCGGTAGAACCCGCCTTCCAGATATCTGTCCACATAGGACTGTTCGCCGTGAAACAGCATCACCGCGTCCGAGATGTCCTCGACCTGGCCGTCGGAACTGACATCGGCAAGGCCGAACATCATCCGGTCGAAACCGTATTGTCGCATTTCCGCGCCGAGCACGTCCCAGGCCGATTCGGCATTGCGGCAGCCCAGGATTTCCTCGAAATAGCGCACAAGGCGCAACTCGTGTTGCATGGCCGCAGGATGCTCCCTCGTTCGGGCGGTGGCGCCAGCCTGCCGCCAGAACGGCGGCGTTGTCAAGGACGGCGCAGTTGCCCTTCGTCAAGCATCAGCCGGATCAGCCCCCAGCCGAGGGCGCACATGGCGCCGGTTCCCAGGATCAGCGGCAGCGGCGTGCCGTCGAAGGCCAGCCCCACCGGCGCGGCCAGCGCCACCCCCAGGATGGTGGAGGCCGCGGTGACCACCGACGCCGCCATGCCCGCTGCGTGGCCCAGCGGGCGCAGCGCCAGCGCGACCAGGTTGCCCATGATCATCCCGACGCCGACAAGAAGCGCTGCCGACCAGGCAAACCAGAGCGCAAACCGCAGTCCCGCCGGCAACAGCCCCGCGCCGAGCAGCGCCGCGGCGATGACGCAGGCCAGCGCCTGTGCCGCGAAGGCGCGCAGCACCAGGCGGCGCATGCCCAGCCGGACCACCAGCACGCCGTTCGCAATGGTGCCCCCGGCCCCCAGAACGGCGGTTGCGGCAAACCACAGCGGAAAGCTGTCCGGGCGGTGGAAGACCTGGGCATAGATTTGCTGGGTCGAGGACAGCAGCGACACCAGCGCCCCGAATTCGGCCGCCATGGCCAGCGTCGCAACCAGCACCACGCGCCGGCGCACCACCTCGCGAAAGCCGTCGCGCAGGCCCGCCGGGCGAAACGGCCGGCGATGCTCCGGCGCGAGGGTTTCGCCCTGGCGCAGCGTCAGCCACAGCCCGGCGGTGCCCGAGAAGGCGACGAAGGCCAGAAAGACCGCGCGCCAGCCCCAGACATGGATGACCGCCGCCCCGAGCGAGGGCGCAATGGCGGGCACCAGCATGAACACGGTGGTGATGAAGGAACTGATCCGGGCCATGCGCCGGCCCGCGTAGAGATCGCGCACCATCGCCATCGAGGCCACCCGCGGCCCGGCGATCGCCAGCCCCTGGATCAGACGCGCCAGCAGCAGCGCATTCAGGCTGCCCGACAGATAGGCCATTGCCGCGCCGACCATGTAGACCGCAATGCCGCCGACAATCACCGGCCTGCGCCCGAAAGCATCGGCCAGCGGTCCGGCCAGCATCGTTCCAAGACCGAGCCCCAGCATGAAGGCGGCCACCACAAGTTGCGCCCGGTTCACCGCATCCGGCGAAAGCTCGGCCGCGATCCGGGGCAGGGCGGGCAGCATGGAGTCGATCGAAAAGGCCACCAGCGAAGACAGCATCGCCATCAGCGCCACGAACTCGCCAACCGCCAGCCTGCGGGCGCTCAATGTCGTGCCTCCGCGGCGGGGTCGGTGTCGGTGTCCAGGATGTCCGAGATCACCTCGTCCCAGAACGCGGTTTTCTGGCTGCCCGGCACCACCGCTTCGCCGCCGAGGATGAATGTGGGCACCGCGCGCACCCCCATTTCGCGGGCCTGGCGGTCGCGCGCGATGATCTCGTCGCGGTCGGTGTCGCCCGCCAGAAGCCGGCCCACCAGCGTCCCGTCCATGCCGCAGTCCTGCGCGATGGCGCACAAATCGTCGGTCTTGCCGATGTCGCGCCCGTTCAGGAAAAACCCGCGAAACAGCGCCGAGACCACCGCGTTCTGGCAGCCTTCCACCCCGGCCCACAGGATCAGACGGTGCGCATCCAGCGTGTTCGGGGTGCGTCTGATCGCTTCGAAGTTGATCTCGATCCCGGCCGCGCGCGCGGCGGCGTCGATCTGGGCGTAGACGCGCGCCGCTTCCGCCTTCGTGCCGAACTTGGTTTCCAGATAGGCGCGCCGGTCCATGCCTTCGGGCGGCATCGTCGGGTTCAGCTGGAACGGCTGCCATTCGATGACGAAGGGATGTTCGGCGCGTTTTTCCAGCGCCCGGTCAAGCCAGGTCTTGCCGATGAAGCACCACGGGCAGATCGGGTCCGAAAGGATGTCCAGCTTGATCATGGGCTTGTGCTCTCCCGAAGGTTTCCTGCCGGTTGTCGCGCAGGCTGTCGCGCCGGCGTTCCCGCCCCCCGGCGGCCCCGCCCGGCCCCCGGGCGCGCCCGGCCGGTGGCGCGCGCCGAGCGATCCGGTCCGTCCGGCGATCCTGGCGATTCCGGCGTCTGTGGTATCGGGAACGCCGCGCCATGGCAACGGCTCAGCGCCCTTCGGGTCCGGGCCCGGGCGCCTGGCCCGGTGCGTCCCCTTGGCCGGGCGCCTGGCCCGGTGCGTCGCCTTGGCCGTCCGCCGGGCTGTCCGCCGGGCCGTCCGCGTGCCCGCGTTCGGGCCCTTGCGCCCGGATGATTTCGGGCAGGGCGCGGCGCATCACCTTGCCAATGGCAGAGCGCGGCAGCGCGTCGAGACGACGAAACAGGCGGGGCTGCTTGTAGCGGGCCAGCCGCGCGGCGGCGTGACGGGCCAGCGCGGCGCTGTCGATCTGGCGCGCGGCGCAATAGGCCAGGGCGATGATGGTGGTGTCGGGGCGGACCCGATACTCGAAGGCGGCGCATTCGCTGATCGCGGGATGGGCCAGCAGGGCCGCCTCGATTTCAAGCGGCGAGACGCGATAGCCGCCGGCGGTGATCACGTCGTCGCGCCGCCCCAGGCAGGTGATGGCGCCGCTTTCGTCCATGCTGCCCCTGTCTGCGGTGACGAACCAGTTGCCCGCGATGCACGATTCGGGCATCGAGATGCGGCGCCCGCCGTCCTCGAGATAGCCCAGCATCAGCCCCGGATCGCCCCTGTCGATGGCGATGACGCCGGGCTGCCCGCGCGCCGCGATCCTGGCTTCGATCGGGGCGCCGTCGCACGGGTGTTCGTCGGAAAGAATGGCCACCCGGCGGCCGGTCTGCGGGTAGCCGACAGTGCCCGGCGGGGCGGGGCGCGCGGGGGATGCGGAGATGAAGGTGGAGCATTCGGACATGCCGAACGCTTCGTGGATGTCGGTTCCGGTCCGGCTGCGCCAGGCGTCGCGAATGCTTTCGGGAAGCTTTTCGCCGGCGCTCAGCGCATGGCGCAGATGCGGCGCGCGCCCGACGGTGCCGTGCAGCATCTGGCGCAGCACCCCCGGCGTTGCCGCAAGGATCGTCGCGCGATGCCTTTTCAGCAGGGCGAAGATTTCGCCGCTTTCCAGCCCCGGCGCGGGGATCAGCGCCGTGGCCCCGCACGCCCAGGGGTCCAGCAGCCCGGTGCCCAGCGTGTAGCTCCAGTTGAAGGCACCGGCATGCAGCAGCCGGTCGTTCCGGCCAAGCCCGTACCAGTCATCGCGCATCATCCGGCGCGCCCAGATCGCGCGGTGCGCATGCACCACGCCGCGCGCGCGCCCCGAGGTGCCGGAGGTGAAGATGACATAGGCCGGGCGGTCCGGGTCCCCCATCTGCGGGGGCGCCGCCGGCAGGTGGCGAAAGCGGTCCAGCGCCGCCGCGTCGATGCGCAGCGCCGGCGGGCGGGTCGGCAGAACGATCCCCGGCTCGAAGGCAAGCGCATCGGCGCCCAGGGTTTCGGCGACACGATCGATTTCCGCGCGCGTCAGCATGGGCGAGGTGGGCACCGGGACGATGCCGGCATGGATCGCGCCCAGGAAGGTCAGCGGAAAGCGGACCGAATTGCCCAGCCGCATCAGCAGCCGCTGCCCCGGCGCCAGCCCGGCCGCGCGCAGCCCGGACGCCGTGGCCCGCACCGCCCGGGCCAGCGCGCCGTGGGTCATGGCGACGCGCCTCGGCGCGCCGATGATTTCCAGCGCCGGCTTTTCGCCATGGCCCGCCCCGCCGGCGAGCACATGCTCGGCCAGGTTGAACGGGGCGGGGCACGGGGGTGCAGCACCGATGTCGAAGAGCGCCTCCATGGGACAGGCTGTTACGCCGGGCGCGCATCGATGACAAGCGCGCGCGATCGGGGGCGGTCGGGCCGGGGCGGGCATCGGCGGCCCGGTGCCCGCGCGCTGCCCGGCGATGGGGCGGCGCGGCCACTGAATCGGGTCGCTGAATCGGGCCACTGAATCGGTCCGGTGATTCGCCCCGGCGGCGGGGCATCCCGGCGATTCGCCCGTGGCGCCAGCGTGCCCGCGCCCGCCCGGCCCGGGCCGCGCCGCGCGCCGCGCGGGCACAGGAGGGCCGCGCCACAGGGGCCGCAGTCTCCGCCGCCCCGGGGCCGAATCCGGCCTTGCGGGCCGAAAGAGCGGCCAAAACACCCCCGCAGCGACCAACAAATGCAGGAAAAATACTGTTCGCCATTTGGCAACAGCGCCGATCGGGGGTTGTTTTTCTGGCGTCCGTCGGGGCCTGCGCGCAGCAGAGCGCGAACCATTTCAAACTTTTGGCTTGGCCAGAGGCCCGTCGTGGCGTATAAGACTGTTACTGCTCGATAGGTTTCTTGCCTGTATGAAACCTGCCTCAACAACTTGACGCCCGCCTTGCGCGGGCGTTTTTTTTGGCCGGTTCTTTCTGGTGCCGTTCCTCGGGTGCCGGCGCCGGTTTCGGGGAACTGGGCCGCGGCTCCGGCTGCCCCGCACCGGTTCCACACATCTGCGCCCGGCTCTGGCGACCGACCACATCTTGCGCCCGGTTTTTACGACCGGCGCTAGAGCCGCGCGCCGGTGCCCTGCAGCACCCCGTGTTCCAGCGCATAGCGCGTCAGCCCGGCGGTCGAGGATATCCCCAGCTTGCGCTTGATGTTCTTGCGGTGGGTTTCCACGGTGCGCACGGATATGCCCAGTTCGGCGGCGACCTGCTTGTTCGACTTGCCCTGGGCCAGTTGCAGCAGGATGGTCTGCTCGCGCGAGGTGAGCGGTTCGCGGTCGTCGATGATCCGCGGGCGCATCGCCACCTGCGCGCCGGTGCAAAGATACGTCTCGCCCGCCATGACCGCGTCGATCGCCTGCTTGATCTCTTCGGTGGGAACATCCTTCAGCACATAGCCCGCCGCGCCGTGGCTGAGTGCGGTGGCGATGTATTCGGCATTGTCGTGCATGGACAGGATCAGCACCCGCGTGCCGGGACGGGTTTCAAGGATCATCTCGGTTGCCGGCAGCCCGCCCAGGCCGGGCATGTTCAGGTCCAGAAGCACCACATCGGGCGCCAGCTGCGCGACCCGGTCGATGGCCTCCTGTCCGTTGCACAGCGTGCCCACCACGAAAATGTCGTCGTAGGTCTCCAGGATCGCCCGGATACCTTCGACCACCATCGGGTGGTCATCGACGATCAGGACGCGGGTTCTTTCGGTCATGCGCTGGCCTTTGCCTGTTGTTCCGGGGGCAGCATGTGGCTGAGCGGGATCAGCACCTCGATCACGGTGCCGCGGTTGCGCCCCGCGCCGGCGGAGAGGATGCGCAGCGTGCCGTCAAGCTGTTCGATGCGTTCCTGCATGTTGCGCAGGCCAAGTCCCTGGGCCGCGCGCGCCGCGCCCTGCTGCACGCCATGCTGGCGCCGGCCGGGGCCGCGGCTGTCGGGCCCGGCGGCGGCGGGCGCGTCGATGCCGCATCCGTTGTCGGCAATGCGCATGGTTGCGCCCTTGCGGTGCCCCTTCAGCACCATGTCCACCCGCGTTGCGCCGGCGTGGCGCTCGATATTGGTCAGCGCCTCCTGGGCCACGCGATACAGCGCGATCTTCGCCTCGTGATCCAGCCGGTTGCGAAACACCACGGTTTCAAGCTGGGTGCGGATGCCGGTGCGCCTGGAAAAGTCGTCCATCAGCGATTTCAGCGCCGGGCCCAGCCCGAGGTCGTCCAGCACGCCGGGGCGCAGGTCCCGGCTGATCCGGCGCACTTCCTGAATGGTGCCCGAAAGCGCGTCGATGCCGTCGTCGAGATCGCCATGCGCGCGGGCATCGCCGCCGGCCAGTCGCCGCCGGGCGAGTTCCAGCTTGTAGCGGACCCCGACCAGCATCTGGCTGATGCTGTCGTGCAGTTCGCGCGCCACGCGCGCGCGTTCCTCTTCCTGGGTGTCGAGGACGCGCTGGGTCAGCTTCTTCAGCTTGGCGTCGGCCAGCCGGCGCTCGCGGATGTTGAGGAACATGCCGGAGGTGAACACCAGCAGCAGGGCGGCCAGGGTGATCGCGCCGATGTAAAGAAAGGTCTGGCGCACGCGCTGCTCCACCTCGGCGCGTTCGGCGGCAACCGTGGCCATCACGTCGTCGATGAAGATGCCGGTGCCCACGGCCCATCTCCAGTCCTGCAGACCCACCACATAGGCGACCATGCGCTCCATCTTCCCGGTCGAGGGCTTGGGCCAGTCGTAGGTCAGGTAGCCGTCGCCCAGCCTGGCCTTGCGGATCAGATCGCGCACGATGAACCGGCCCTTGCCGTCCTTGCCGCCGGTGGCCGAACCGTCGCGCAGATCCAGCCAGTTCTTTCCGATCATTTCGGTTCGGCGCGGGCTGACCAGGTTGTTGCCGTCGTAGTCGTAGACGAAGAAATACCCGTCGCGCCCGTAAAGCATCGCCGCCAGGATGCGGGTGACCTCCAGCTTGGCGCGGGCGTCGTCGGGCAGGGCGCGCCCGTAGATGTTGACGAAGGCGGTGCGCGCCAGCGACAGGTAGTTCTTCAGTTCGGCCTTCTTGGCGGCGATCAGTTCGTTCTGCAAAAAGGCGATTTCCTGCTCCGCGGTCACGCGCGACTGGTGCGCCACCAGCCCGGCGATGATGCTGACAGCCAGGATCAGCGGCACCGAGGCCAGAAGAAAGACCTTTCTGCCATAGTCCAGACGCAGCCTCCCGGCCAGTTTCGCAAACGGGTTTGCCATGGGCGAATCCATGCCATTTCGGCGCACGAGTCGCAATTGACGCGCGCGCCCGGGGGCGGATTCGGCGCGAATCGGGTGAATTTCCCTCCGAAAATGCATAAGAACAAAGAAAAATTCCGGGTCTACGCAATATTTGGTATTTCACCGGACGCCCGTGGCCGGTAGTCTTCGGGCACTGAATGCAAAGACCCGCCGCAAATGGCGGGAAAATTCCAATGGGAGGAGAACTAGATGGATCGTCGTTCATTTCTGAGAACGTCCGCACTGGGAGGCGGCGCGGCCGCGGCCACCACGCTGGCAGCGCCGGCCTATGCCCAGGGCAAGCGCAAGCTGACAATGGTCACCGCCTGGGGGCGCGGCCTTGCCGGCGTTTTCGATGCGGCCGAATTTGCCGCCAACGCGATCAACACCATGTCCGACGGCACGCTGGAAGTGGAGATCAAGGCCGCCGGCGAACTGGTCGGCGCGTTCGAGGTCTTCGACGCCGTGACCTCGGGGCAGGCCGACATGTATCACGCCGCCGACTACTATTTCATCAGCCAGCATCCGGGCTTTGCCTTCTTCACCTCGGTGCCGATGGGCATGACGGCGCAGGAACTGATGAACTGGTACTATCAGGGCAAGGGGCGCGAGTTCCACGACAAGCTGGGCGAAATCTTCGGGCTCAAGTCGTTCCTGGCCGGCAACACGGGCGCCCAGGCGGGCGGCTGGTTCCGCAAGGAAATCAACGGCCCCGAGGACTTCAACGGCCTCAAGTTCCGCATGCCCGGCCTCGGCGGCAAGGCGCTTGGCTATCTTGGCGCCTCGGTGCAGAACCTGCCGGGCTCGGAAGTGTATCAGGCGCTGGCCTCGGGCGCGCTTGACGGCACCGAGTGGATCGGTCCCTGGGCCGACGAGAAGGCCGGTTTCCAGGAGATCACGAAGTTCTTCTACACCGCCGGTTTCCACGAGCCGGGCGCGGCGCTGTCGCTGGCCACCAACCTGGACGTGTTCAACGACCTGAGCCCGGCGCATCAGAAGATCATCGAGGCGGCCTCGGGCTATGCCAATTCCTGGTCGCTGGCGCAGTTCCTGATGAACAACGGTTCGGCGCTGGAGCGGCTGAAGGCCGGCGGGGTCAAGATCCTGGAATTCCCGGACAGCGTCTGGGATGCCTTCGGCGAAGGCACGCGCAAGGTCTATGCCGAGTTCATGGGCGACGACCTGTTCAAGGAGATCTTCGACGACTACACCGCCTCCATGGCCGCGTCCTCGGGCTGGCTGACGGTGAGCGAAGGCACCTACCGGCGCCAGCGCGACCGCGTGATGGGCGGCTGACCCGAACAGCCGGGTTGAAACCGAAAGACCTGGCGCGGGCCCGTGAACCTGACGGGCCCGCCCTTGCGGTTCTGTCGCAACGAACGACGGCAGACGAGACTTCAGACAGGGGGTGGGGATGCTGGACGGCTTGCTCTGGTTCTTCGAGAACATCGCCTTGGCGTTTTACAATCTGGGGTACGCGCTGTCGCATCCCATGCTGTGGCTTGGCTGGATCGGCGGTCTGAACAGCACCGAGGCCAAGCAGGCCCTGATGCGCTTCATCTACTACGGCGGATCGCACCAGTTCTTCTTCGTCGTGTTCACCGCGTTCGTGCTGCTGACCATCGTCGGCATCTGGCGCAATGCGGTGATGTGGCGGGCGGTGCGGGTCATGGAGGGCCTGGCCAACGGGATCGGCCGGTTCTTCGCCTGGGCCGGGCTGATCATGGTGATGCAGCAGATCATCATCGTGTTCATGCAGAGGATCTTCGTGTCCACCGACATTGCCGTGGGGCTGGGCAAGGTGTTTTCCAAGGACATCAGCTGGTGGTCGGAGGAGCTGAAGTTCTACAACGCCCTGATCGTGGCCTTGTGCGCCACCTACACCTTCGTGCAGGGCGGGCATGTGCGCGTGGACCTGATCTATGCAAAGGTCAGCTTCCGCACCAAGCGCGCCATCGACATGTTCGGCGCGCTGTTCTTCATGATGCCGGCGGCGACGCTGACATGGATGTATGGCTGGTATTTCTTCTGGCGCCATATCGTCGTGCCCAAGCCGTCCGCATCGGATACGCTGGAACGGCTGCTGCTGAAGGCGCGGGCGCTGCGCTGGAATGTGGAGACGATCGGCTTTTCTCCCAACGGCTTCAACGCCTACTTCCTGTTCAAGCTGCTGCTGATTTCCTACGCGGGGCTGGTGTTCATCCATTCGATCGCGTTTTTCTACCGCTCCTACCTCGAGCGCAAGGAAGGCCCGGAAAGCGAGGGCAGGTATCTTGACCGCGACACGCTGGGCGAGGGCGAAGAAGCCTATGAAGGCACACACTGATCCAGGGGACGCAGACTCATGATATTCGGACTTGACGGCGTCGAGATTGGCCTGCTCATCGTCTTTCTCTGCCTGTTCGGAGGCATTCTTTCGGGCTTTCCGGTGGCCTTTGCCATCAGTGGCGCGGGGATCATGGCCTTCACCATCATCGCGCTTCTGGACAGCGCCGGGCTGCTGATTCACCAGGCCATCGACACCTCGTCGCAGGCCTATCGCGATCTGGTGGCCAGCGGGGTGCATCCCGACAAGATATCGGTGTTCCGATACGGCGACCTGCCGCGCGTGGCGCAGCACGTTTTCGAAAACGGCTGGGAAAAGGCGCTGGATCAGAAGGTGTCCTTCCTGGTCAACCGGATGAACGAAAGGGTGCTGGCCGGCCAGTCCATCGAGACCCTGCTGGCGGTGCTGATGTTCGTGCTCATGGGGATCACGCTGGAGCGCTCGAAGATCGCCAATGACCTGCTGACCACCATGGCGCGCATCTTCGGGCCGCTGCCCGGCGGGCTGGCGGTTTCGGTGGTGGTGGTGGGGGCGTTCCTTGCCGCCTCGACCGGGATCGTGGGGGCGACCGTGGTCACCATGGGCCTGCTGAGCCTGCCGACCATGCTCAGACACAGGTATTCGCCGGAACTGGCCACCGGGGTGATCGCCGCCTCGGGCACGCTGGGGCAGATCATTCCGCCCTCGATCGTCATCGTGTTGCTGGGCACGCTGGCGGGCGATCTCTACTCGGCAGCCCAGGAACAGCGCGCCCAGCTTGCCGGCTGTTCGGATGCGCTGACCTACCTTGGCCAGGCGGCGGTGGTTTCGGTCGGCACGCTGTTTCAGGCCGCGATCCTGCCCGGGATCATGCTGGCGTTCTTCTACGGGGCCTATGCCTTTGGCTATGCGCTCCTGCGCCCGCACAAGGCGCCGCCGGTTCCCTCGATGGAGGCCGTGGGCGAAAAGGTGAGCCTGCTCTGGCTGATCGGGGTGCCGGCGCTGATCCTGGCTGGGCTGGTCGGCGCCGCCGAGATCGGGTGGGTCGGGTCCCAGTCCACGCGGGTTGACAGCTATTCGGATGCCGGCAAGACGGCGGTGTTGCGCACCAATGTCAGCGAACAGTGCAAGGCCTCGATGATCGCGCTGCACGGGCAGGAGAAATGGGACCAGGCGGTGGCGCAACAGGCCAGGATCGACGCCGCCGGCGGTGTCGCCCAGAGCGTGCAGTTGAGCGCGCAAGAGCAACAGGCGGCGCTGGAGAAGCTGGTCGCCAACGCCGCCCCCATCGGCACGGGCATTGCCGTCGCCTACGGGCTGATGGCAATGATGCTGACCTTCGCGCGCGGCGTTTCGCCGTCGATGAACCCGCGCCGCATCCTGGTGGGGCTGGCCGGCGTGGTGCTGGCGCTGATCGTGGACGCCACGCTGATCGGCCCGTTGACCTCGCCGGGGGTCACGACGCTGTGGCTGGCGTTGCCGACGCTGCTGGTGCTTTACGGGGCAAGGGATGCGGTGCGGCTGATGGGGCGCAACGAACTGCTGACCGTGGTGTTCCCGCCGCTGATCCTGATCGTGGCCGTGCTGGGCTCGATCCTGGGCGGCATCACCAACCCGACGCCGGCCGCGGCCCTGGGGGCGGGCGGGGCGATCCTGCTGGCGGCCTATCGCCGGCTGCAGGACGAAAACCGCTCGGGCAAGGTGATTGTCGGCACGACCTTCGCGATCGTGGTGATGATCCTGGTCGGGGTCAATTTCGACCTGCGCCTTGGCCGCGACGAGGTTCCGATTGAGGATATCCTGGCCTTCATCATGGCCAAGGCGGCCTATCTTTACGCGGTCTTCGGGCTGTTTTACGGCTGCGTGGTGCTGTTCTCGGGGCGGGTGCTGACCCCGATCGTGCGCGAAACCGCCAAGGTCACCTCGATGGTCTTTACCATCCTGATCGGATCGCAGCTGTTGAACCTGGTGATCATCTCCTTCGGGGGCGAGCACTATATCCAGGGCTTCCTGAAAAGCTTTGACAACGAGCATTCGGTCTTTCTGATCGTGATGCTGGTGCTGTTCTTCCTGGGCTTTGTGCTCGACTTCCTGGAGATCATCTACATCGTGATCCCGATCGTCGGGCCGGTGATCTATGGCGGCACCTTCGATCCGAAATGGGTCACGATCATGATCGCGGTCAACCTGCAGACCAGCTTTCTCACGCCGCCCTTCGGCTTTGCGCTGTTCTACCTGCGCGGGGTGGCGCCCAAAAGCGTGACCACGGGCCATATCTACCGCGGGATCATCCCCTTCGTGCTGATCCAGGTGCTTGGGCTGGTGACGCTGTGGTTGTTCCCGGGGGTCGTGACCATCGTGCCGAACCTGCTGGGGCAATAGCCGGGGCGATAGCCGCGCCGCCCCGTGGCCCTTGCCGGCGCGCCGGTTGTCCGGCGAGAACCGGAGAGAACCGGCGGGAACGGGGCGCGGGAGCAGGGCGGGTGGCACTCGGAACGCCCCAGGCGAACCGGCGGGAACGGGGCGGGGGCACTCGGGCGAAGGGT
>JALSRF010000234.1 GCA_026984895.1 Paracoccaceae bacterium | reverse complement strand
CCTTTGCGCCCGCCTTTCGGTTGCCCCGCGCCCGCCCCCGCGATATAGTGGCCCGAACAACATATGGTATAACCCGCAAAGGGCAGGCAGACACGTGACCGATACACCCGAACCCCCTGAAAACGCTGGCGAAACCCCGCCCGAACGTCCGGTTTACGACGGTCCCTCGGTGCTGATCGAGAGCGAGATGAAGACCTCGTATCTCGACTATGCCATGAGCGTCATTGTCAGCCGCGCCATCCCGGACCTGCGCGACGGGCTCAAGCCGGTGCACCGGCGCATCCTTTTTGCCATGCACGAAGTCGGCAACACCTTTGACAAGCCCTACCGCAAGTCCTCGCGCCCGGTGGCCGATACGATGGGCAGGTACCACCCGCACGGCGACGCGGCGATCTATGACGCGCTGGTGCGCATGGCGCAGGACTTTTCCATGTCGGTGCCGCTTCTGGACGGGCAGGGCAACTTCGGCTCGATGGACGGCGACAAGGCGGCGGCGTTTCGCTACACCGAGGTGCGCATGGCCAAGGTGGCCGGGGCGCTTCTGGCCGATATCGACAAGGAAACCGTCGATTTCCAGGACAACTACGACGGCAAGGACCAGGAGCCGACGGTTCTGCCGGCGCGTTTTCCCAACATGCTGGTCAACGGCGCCGGCGGCATTGCCGTGGGCATGGCCACGAACATCCCGCCGCACAACCTGGGCGAGGTGATCGACGGCACGCTGGCGCTGATCGAAAACCCGGACCTGCCCGACGAGACGCTGATGGACTACATCCCGGCGCCCGATTTTCCCACCGGCGGGGTGATCCTGGGCCGCTCGGGCGCGCGCAAGGCGTATCTCGAGGGGCGCGGCAGCGTGATCATCCGCGCCAGGACCCGGGTCGAGGAAATCCGCAAGGACCGCTACGCCATCGTGATCGACGAAATCCCCTACCAGGTGAACAAGGCGGCGCTGGTCGAGCGGATCGCCGATCTGGTGCGCGAAAAGAAGATCGAGGGGATCAGCCACGTTCAGGATGAAAGCGACCGCGTCGGCGTGCGGGTGGTGATCGAACTGAAACGCGACGCCACGGCCGAGGTCGTGCTGAACCAGCTGTTCCGCTTCACGCCGATGCAGACCAGTTTCGGCTGCAACATGCTGGCGCTTGCGGGCGGGCGCCCGACGCAGTTGACACTGCGGGAATTCCTGAGCCATTTCATAGCGTTCAGGGAAGAAGTTGTTGCGCGCAGAACGGCCTATGAACTGCGCAAGGCGCGCGAGCGCAGCCATGTGCTGTGCGGCCTGGCGGTGGCGGTCAGCAATGTGGACGAGGTGGTGGCGACAATCCGCGCCTCGGCCGATCCGACCGAAGCCCGCAGGCGGCTGATGGAGCGCCGCTGGCCGGCCGGCGACATCGCCGAATACATCATGCTGATCGACGATCCCTCGCACACCATGAACGAAGACGGCACCTACAATCTGAGCGAGATCCAGGCGCGGGCGATCCTGGAACTGCGCCTGCAGCGGCTCACCGCCCTGGGCGTCAAGGAGGTCACGGACGAACTTCAACAACTTGCCGCAAATATCCGGGATTACCTGGATATCCTGCGTTCTAGAAGCCGGATCATGGCGATCATCTCGGACGAATTGCGCGCCGTGCGCGACGAATTCGCCGTGCCCCGGCGCACCGAGATCGTGGACTGGTCCGGCGACATGGAAGACGAAGACCTGATCGAGCGCGAGGATATGGTGGTGACCGTCACCGCCGGCGGCTGGATCAAGCGCACGCCGCTGGCCGAGTTCCGCGCGCAACGGCGCGGCGGCAAGGGGCTTTCGGGCATGGCGACCAAGGAAGAGGACGTGGTGACCACGCTTTTCGTTGCCAACACCCATACGCAACTGCTGTTCTTCACCACCGAAGGCATGGTCTACAAGCTGAAGACCTGGCGCCTGCCGCAGGGCGGGCGCACCGCGAAGGGCAAGGCCATTGTCAACATCCTGCCGATCCCCACAGGGGTCAGCGTGGCCGCGATCATGCCGGTGGATGTGGCCGAAGAGGACTGGAGCAAGCTGCAGATCGTCTTTGCGACCAGCGCCGGCGACGTGCGGCGCAATGCGCTTTCCGATTTCACCAACGTGATGCGCAACGGCAAGATCGCGATGAAGCTCCCCGAAGGCGTGCATCTGGTCAATGCGCATATCTGCGACGAGGATGACGACGTGCTGCTGGTCACCGCTTCGGGGCGGGCGATCCGCTTTCGCGCCACCGACGTGCGCGTCTTCAAGGGGCGCGACAGCACCGGCGTGCGCGGCATCCGCCTGGGCGAGGACGACCGGGTGGTCTCGATGTCGGTGATCCGCCATTTCGAGGCCAGCCCCGAAGAACGCGCCGCCTATCTGAAGATGCGGCGGGCGGCATCGGGGGCAGAGCCAGAGGCCGAGGCGGAGAGCGCCGGCGAGGAAGAGGAAAACGTGGCCGATGTGGCGCTGTCCCCGGCGCGATTCGCGCAGATGAAAGATGCCGAAGAACTCATTGTTACCATTACGCAAACAGGCTCTGGAAAGCTGAGCTCAAGCCATGATTACCCGGTGCGCGGGCGCGGCGGGATGGGGGTGGCGGCGATGGACCGGGCGATGCGCGGCGGGGCGCTGGTGGCGGCCTTCCCGGTGGCGCCGGAAGACCAGATCATGCTTGCCACCTCGGCCGGACAGTCGATCCGCTGCCCGGTAGGCGACATTTCCTTCCGTTCGCGCAGCGCCGGCGGGGTCCGGGTGTTCGACACGGCCCGGGGCGAAACCGTGGTTTCCGTGGCCAGGATTGCCGACAACCGCGCGCACGTGGCCGAAGCCGAAGACGGCACTGAGGCCGCCGGCGAAGGCGCGCAAGGCGCGCGCGCGGCGGACGGTGCTGACGCGGC
>JALSRF010000233.1 GCA_026984895.1 Paracoccaceae bacterium | reverse complement strand
CAGATAGACGATGCGCCCGCGCGTCAGAACCGGCGTCGATGCAAGCAGCGCATCCGAAACCGCCGCCGCCGCGTTCTTGGCGGTCTTGAACCCGGCCGCCTGGCTGACCACCGAAACGGTGAACTCGTGCACCGCGCCGCGCCCGGTCTGGTCCGACCCGTCGCTGACCTCTTCGGGGCCCAGGCTCACATAGATCGGCGGGATCGCGCCGGGCGGCGCCGCGTCGAAAATGTCCGACCCCACCAGCGCCGTCAGCGCCGTGTCCGCCTGCAAGACCTGGAAGACCGCCTCCTGCAATGCCGCCGCCATGCCATAGCTCATGCCAGAACCTCCTCGCGCGCGTGGCAGATCAGGTAATGGGCGCCCGCGTCGTGCTCGCTGACCGCCAGGATGCGAAACACGCGGTTGCCGTCCCGAAACCTCTGATCGGGCTTGGGGCGCGCCGGCGAGCCTTCGGGCTCCGCGCGCAGCACGATCCGGTAGGCCACGTTGGAAACGGTCACGAACTGGCTTGCCCGCTCGCGCCCCGTGCCGGCGGAAACCGAGGCCCAGACCGTGCCCAGGGCGATCCAGGTCTCCACCTGCCCGCCCGCCCCGTCCGGCACGCGCTGTGCCTCTTCCAGCACCAGCTTCCGGTTCAGAGCAGGCGGTGTCGCGTTGCGCCTCATTTCCGACCTCCGCCGAGAATGCGCACGTTGCGGTAGCGCTGGATCAGCGACGACACGCCGAAGGGCAGCACGTTTTCGCCGCTCGCGGCATTGCGGTTTTCGTAGAAATGCGCCGCAAGCAGCATCACCGCCTGGCCCAGGTCATCGGGCACGTCGCTCCAGGCGGGACCGTATCCGGCGGTGAAATCCACCTCGGCCGAGCCCAGAGGCGGGATCGTCGGCAGGCTTCCGGTCGCCCCCCAGAGAACCGGGCGGTGCATGTCCCGTTCCAGACGGTAAAGCGTTGGCGCAATCAGCGTCGCCACGTCCAGCCGGTCGATGACGCGCAGCGCGGTCACCGCCGAAATCGGTGCCAGCGGCAGGGCCTGTCGGCAGGGCTCGCGCCATGCGGTCAGGCTCCAGGTGTATTGCCTTTCCAGCAACACCTTGCCGGTGCGCGCCTCGATCGCGGCCATGGCCGCGCGCAAGTAGTTTTCCAGCACCGGGTCCTGCAGGCTGGCGCCGGTAAATCCCGTGCCCAGCAGCAGGTGATCCTTGAACTGCGCAACCGGCAGCGCCGCGCTCGGCACCGAGGTCTGCTCGACTAACATCATGGACAGTCTCCGAAAACTTCGCCCCGTCCGAACGCCGCCGCCGCGGGTCCGATCGGAAGCCGGTAAGAAATGGGCGCGCGCCCGTGCGCGCCCCGCGTCGCTCGGACGGAGGGGGTGCAGCTAGACGACACGGATGGCACCGGGCGCGCGCCCGCCGGGGCACGAGGGCCAGGCCCCCGCGCCCCTGTCCCGCGCCCCGATCAGGCGACCGAGAATTTCAGCAGCTTGATCGCGGCAAAGTCGCTCACATCGCCGCCAACCCGCTTGGTGGCGTAAAACAGCACGTTCGGCTTGGCGCTGAACGGATCGCGCAGGATGCGCAGGTCCGGGCGCTCGGCCACCGTGTAGCCGGCCTCGAAATCGCCAAAGGCAATGGCCGCGCCCAGCGTGGACATGTCGGGCATGTCCTCGGCGATCAGCACCGGGTAGCCCATCAGCCGCGCCGGTTCGCTCGCCGCCAGCCCGTCGGCCCACAGGAACCGGCCCTGTGCGTCCTTCAGCTGGCGCACCTGGCCTGCGGTCTTGGAATTCATCACGAAGCTGGCGTTGGCGCGGTAGCGTGCGCCCAGCGCATAGACCAGATCGACGATCTTGTCGGCCGAACCGATATCGCCATCGACCCCGGTCGGGATGTAGCCCAGGTTGCCCCAGGCCCAGGCGCTGTCATCGACCAGCGTGTGGGTCAGCAAACCGGTGGGCTTGTCCACGCCGTCGCCGTTGATGAAGGCCGCGGCTTCAGCGCGGGCAAACTTGTCGGCAATGCGCCCGGCCAGCCAGCCCTCGATATCGAAGGCGCTGTCGTCCAGCAGCCGCTGGCTGACCTTGGGCAGCGCCGAAAGCTCGTGCAGCGGGATGGTGATGCGCTCGATGGTGGGCGTGCCGGTTTCGGCCGTCGCCGCCACTTCGCTGGCCCAGCCCGAGCCGATGTCGGTGCTGTCGATCAGCACATCGTAAGAGGTCGCCTCGACATTGACGACGCTGGCCACCGACCGCAGAGAGGCGCTGGACTTCAGCACGCTCTTGATGGTGTCGGCGGTCTGCGGATCGACCAGATAGCCCCCGTCGGCGGCCACCGCGCTCGACATGGCCTTGCCTTCCAGGGACAGGCCCCGCAACGCCTCGTCGTCGCCGTTGCGCACATAGGCCTCAAAAGCTTTCTGATGCGGCGCGGCCTCGTCATGCGCAGCGCTCAACGCCGGGCGGCTCAGGGTTACGGTCTTCTTGTCCAGCATGGTCAGTCGCTCTTCTTGCTGTTTCAGTTTCTGGTGAATGTCGTCCTTGAAACTCATGATCTCACTTGCAAATCCGGTCATCGCGGCCTTGATTTCCGCGACCGGCCCACCGGGCTGGGCGGCACCGCCCGCCCGCGCTTTCGTTTCGGTTGTCCTGCTCATCAAACATTCCTGTCTTCTGGTTTCGATTTCGGCTGTCAGCCTGGACCCGACCGCCCCGGTGGAAAGACGCTTGCCGCCCCCGCCCGGGCACCGCCCCTGCCGCATCTGCACGAAGGGCCGTCAGCGCGCGGCCAGCATCCGGCGCGCGTTCTCCAGCACCCCCGCCAGTTCTCGCAGGTCGCCGGCATCCAGGCTGTCGCCCTTGGCCCCGACCCGCGCCTCGGGAAGCATCGGAAAGGTCACCAGCGACACCTCCCAAAGCTCCAGTTCCGACAAGAGCCGATGACCCTTGCCATCCTTCTGCGCACGGACCGTGCGGTAGCCGATCGACAGCCCGTCGATCGCCCCCGCGCCGATCAGCGCCGCCGCCTCTCGTGCCTTCGCCACATCGCAAAGCAGACGCCCCTTCACATAGAGCCCGCGTTCGTCCTCGCGCACCTCGTCCCAGATGCCGATCGGCTGCGCCGGGTCGTGCTGCCACAGCATCTTGACCCGCCGCCCGGCCTTCTTCAGCGCCGCAAGCGAAGCGGCATAGGCTCCGGGCTGGACGATATCGCCGCCCTTGTCGGCCTTGCCGAAATAGCTGGCATAGCCCTCGATCACCTGGCCCTCGGCCACCACCAGCGCTTCGCCCGCACGGGCAAACTTTCGCTCCGGCGCGCCCTCGAAATCGCTCATTGCACCTCTCCTTCATCCAGCTTCGGCAAGCCCAGCAGCGCCCGCTTTTCCGCATCGCTCAGAAATGAGGCATCGGCCACGCGGCGCCACTGCGCCTCGCGCTCGCCCGAAAGCGCCGGCACCTGGTCTAGGTCGGGGCGCAGCTCGGCCGCCTCGCCGGTGAACCCCGCCAGCCAGTGCGACACCGCCGCCGTGACCCGGCTCGCCAGAGGCAGCACCGTCAGCCGGTAGAACGCCCGGTTCGCCTCCTGGTAATTGGCATAAGTGGCATCGCCGGGAATGCCGAGCAGCATCGGCGGCACCCCGAAGGCCAGCGCAATCTCGCGCGCCGCCGCCTCCTTGGTCTTCTGAAACTCCATGTCGCTGGGCGAAAACCCCATCGGCTTCCAGTCCAGCCCGCCCTCCAGCAACATCGGCCGCCCGGCATTGCGCGCCCCCTGGTGATGCGCCTCCATCTCGGCCAGCAGGCGGTCATACTGATCCGGGCTCATCGCGGCCTGCCCGTCGGCCCCCTTGTAGACGATCGCCCCCGAAGGCCGCGCCGCATTGTCCAGCAACGCCTTCGACCAGCGCGACGCGGCATTGTGCACATCCACCGAAGCCGCCGCCGCCTGCATCGGCGAAAACCCGTAATGGTCGTCCTGCGGGTGAAAGCTCTTCACATGGCAGATCGGCGACACCCCCTCACCCACGGCAAAGCGATGCTTGCGCCCGCCCACCTTGTATTCGTAGGCCACCGGCCAGCCATCGGCGCCGGGCACAAGGCTCATCCGGTCCGAACGCAACACATGCAGTTCCGCCGGCACCCCGGCCTCACCCCCCACGGCCTCCAGATAACCGTCGCCCGACAGCAGCATCTGCCCGTAAAGCGCCTCGAACAGCTCGGCGCGCCCCTGCAACGGGTTGGGCCGGGCGATCAGTTCCAGCACCGGATGCACGTCGTAGCGCCGCTCGGCGTCCTGCAACACCAGCGGCAAGGCGGCGGCCGCCTCGGCAATCAGCTTCACGCAGCGAAACCCCACCGGGTTGCCCATGAACCCGACCCTGGTCAGCGTCACCGTATCGCGCGCGCTCCAGGCCACGCGCCCGGCACTGCCCCAAGCCGCCACCCGCCCCGTGGCCGAAGCCTTGCGTTCGGGGACGTCCACCGCCCGCCGCCTGAAAAAATCCAGTTTCATCTGCAAAGACACTCCTTTTCAGCGCCGGAAACCGCTCCCCGACGTCGCCATCTTCTTCTGTCCCAAAATATCCCCGCCGGAGGCAAAAGCGGCTTCAAAGCCGCTTGCCAAGGCGCCTCACCCCAACGTGCGAACCCGCGGGCGAACCCATTTCGCAGCCGGCGCGATCATCACCTCGTGCAGCGCCCAGACCAGTGCATCCACCCGGTCGGGCGACCCCTTGGCCTCGTAGCCGCGCGCCGTCATCCGGCACATCTGGTCCTCCAGCGCCACCAGCCCGCGCAAATGCTTGACCCGTCCCTGCTCGTAAAGCGCCGCAACCGGCTCGGCGCGGGCGCCTTTCCCGCGGCTCGCCCGCACCGCGCGATAGGGCACCATCGGGTCGATCTGCCGAATGACGCTCTCCACCAGGTCACCGCCCTGGTTCACCTCGGCCACCAGCCGGTCCGCCCCGTGCCGCTTCATCGCCGCCAGCGCGGCTTCGGCCCAGCCCTGCGGCGACGCCCCGGATACGCTCGCATCCTCCAGCACCACCGCGCGCCAGTCCTGCGGCGGCCCCTGCGTCACCGCGCCGACCGCCACGATGCCGCATTCGTCCGATGCGGCATGCCCGCTCACCGGCGGGTCCACCGCCACCACCACCCGGTCAAGGGCCGGCGCCTCTTCGATGCGCGCCGCTTCCAGCCCGGCCGAGGTCCACAGCGCCCCTTCCGCATCCTCCAGCAACACCCCGTCCAGCTCCTGGCGCCCCAGCCGCGTGCCGGCGTAACGCGTCCGAACCTCCTCCAGGAAGGATTCCGCCAGGAACGCGCGGTTGGCCTCGGTCGGCGCATGGGTCACCGCGGTCGAGGGATTGGCCAGGATGGTTTTCAACACCCCGACGTTGCGCGGAGTCGTGGTCACGACGGCGCGGGGATCGTCCCCAAGTCGCAGGCAGAACTGCAGCATGTCCCAGCATTCTTCCGCCCGTTTCCACTTGGCCAGTTCGTCCACCCAGGCGGCATCGAACTGCGGCCCGCGCAGGCTTTCCGGCTCATGCGCCGAAAACACCTGCGCCGTCGCGCCGTTCGGCCACTCCAGCAGCTTGCGCGTCGCCCGCCACACCGGGCGCCGGTCCGGCGGGCTGCATGCCAGGATGCCGCTTTCGCCGAACACCATCACCTCGCGCACCTGTTCGATGGTCTCGCCCACCAGCGCCACCCGCCGGGCGCGCCCGGGGTCCTTTGGCCGGGCGCCCTCGATCTGCGCGCGCACCCACTCGGCCCCGGCGCGCGTCTTGCCGGCGCCGCGCCCGCCCATCACCACCCAGGTGCGCCAGTCGCCTTCGGGCGGCAACTGGTGGGCCATCGCCCAGAATTCGAACAGATAGGGAAGCGCCAGCAGCGCCCCTTCGCTCAGCTCATTCAGAAACCGCTCCCGGATCCGCGGCCCGGCGCAGGCAATCCAGTCGATGTCGGATTTCCGCCCGCGCGGCGTCGAGATCAAGTGCATAGCCGGCTTCGATGCCTTGGAATTCCTTGATGGTGTCATCGATCTTCTTCTTCTCGTTTCCCAGCATCAGAATGGCCGCCGTCAACTGCCGGGCGTCCTTTCGAATATCCGCCGCCGCCGCGCCGGTGCAGCTGTCCAGTTCGCGCTGCGTTTTCGCCAATGCCGCAAGTGTTTCCTCGACCTGCCGCCGAGCCAGTGCGAGCATGTCGCACATCTCCCCGTCGATCGCGGGTTTCTTCAATACCATTCGTATGCGCCGCCTCTCATGCATGGACTCCGCACGAGCGAAACGAAAAAGCGGCCGCCGGGTCACCCCGGAGCCGCTTGCCCACTTCTTCTAGCTTGCCCGAATGTATATACCCGAGCGCGCGCCGAGTCAAGCCCGATCTCCCCGCCAGCGTACGCCAAGGTTAAGAAAAGGTTAGTTTTTTCCAACGCGCCCCCGCGCCCTCTCCCGCGTTCCCCCCTCGCCGTCCCCTGCGCCAGGCCCCCGCCCGTGCGCGCACGCCCCGGCTTGCGCCTGCGTCCGCGCCTGCGGGAGCGTCGTCTCAGTTCCCGCCCCGGCTAGCCTCGATCTCGCGCCAGGCGGCCACGTTGCGATTGTGCTCGGCCAGCGTGGCGGCAAAGGCGTGCCCGCCGGTCCCGTCTGCCACGAAGAACAGGTAATCGGTCTGCGCCGGATTGACCGCCGCCTCGATGGAGGCTTCGCCGGGGTTTGCAATCGGGGTCGGCGGCAGCCCGTCGATCACATAGGTGTTGTAGGGGGTCTTCTTGCGCAATTCGCTCTGGCGCAACCCGCGCCCCAGCTGGCCCCGCCCATCGGTCAGCCCGTAGATCACCGCCGGGTCCGTCTGCAGCCGGATGCCGCGCTTCAGGCGGTTCACGAAGACCGAGGCCACCTGCCGCCGTTCCTCGGCAACGCCGGTCTCCTTTTCCACGAGCGACGCCAGCACCAGCGCTTCGCGGGGGGTCTCGAAAGGAAGGCCCTCGGCCCGATGCGCCCAGGCCTTGCGCAGGCGCGCCTTTTGCGCCTGCTGCATCCTGTCCAGCAGCGCCGCGCGCGAGGACCCCGCCGTCACCTCGTAACTGTCCGGTGCCAGCATGCCCTCCGGCGGCAGCCTGGCGACATCGCCGCTCAGGAACCCGGCCGCTTTCAGCGCCTCCACCACCTGCCAGACGGTGGTCCCTTCGGCGATGGCCACGCGATAGCGCGTATCCGGCGCGCCGACGGCCTTTTCGTAGCGCGGCGCAGGCGCATCCTTTTGCGGGTCGAACTCGGCCACGTTCACGAATTTCCGGGTTGCCGGATCCAGTTCGCGAACCCGCATGCGCACCTGACTGACGCCGATGCGCAGCACCACCTCCGTGCCGCAGGTGCTGGCCCCGCCCCGGGTCACGATGTCCACGATTTGCGCCATCGAGGCATGAGCCGGCACCAGAAAGCTGCCCGCCTTCACCTTGTCGGCCAGGCCCGAATAATCGGCGCCGATACGCAGCACCGACGGGTTCGAAACCGCCCCCCGCCGGGCAAGCTCATCGGACACCCGCCGCAAGGTCGCGCCGCTCTGGATACGCAGGCACATGGCCTGCTCCAGCGGCCCCGCCGCATGATAGGCGGTGCGCCCCCAGGCGACCAGCCCGACGATCACCACGAGGGCGACGATGAACAGCGTCAATGCATTCGAGGCGACATGGCGCCACATCACGCGCCTGCCCGCTTCAGCACAAGGCTCGCATTGGTTCCGCCAAAGCCGAACGAATTGGAAAGCGCCACATCGATCCTGCGCGCGCGCTTCGCGTTGGGCGCCAGATCAAGGGCCGTCTCGACCGCAGGGTTGTCCAGGTTGATCGTCGGCGGCGCCACCTGATCGCGCAGCGCCAGGATGCAGAACACCGCCTCGACCGCGCCCGCCGCGCCCAGCAGGTGGCCGATCGACGACTTTGTCGAACTCATGGTCGCCTTCGCAGCCGCCGCCCCCATGAGCCGCTCGACCGCGGCCAGCTCTATGGTATCGGCCATGGTCGAGGTGCCATGCGCATTCACATAGTCGATATCGGCGGGCGTCAGCCCGGCGCGTTCGATCGCCGCCGCCATCGCCCGATAGCCGCCGTCGCCGTCCTCGGCCGGCGCGGTGATGTGATACGCGTCCCCCGACAGGCCGTAGCCGATCACCTCGGCATGAATCTTCGCCCCGCGCGCGCGCGCGTGCTCGTATTCCTCCAGCACCACGATGCCGGCGCCTTCGCCCATCACGAACCCGTCGCGCTCGCGGTCATAGGGGCGGCTGGCGCGCTGCGGATCGTTGCCGTGCCGGGTCGAAAGCGCCTTGCAGGCATTGAAGCCGGCAATGCCGATTTCGCAGATCGCCGCCTCGGCGCCGCCGGCAACCATCACGTCGGCATCGCCCAGCATGATCAGCCGGCTGGCATCGCCGATTGCATGCGCGCCGGTGGAACATGCCGTCACCACCGCGTGGTTCGGTCCCTTGAAGCCATAGCGAATCGACACCTGGCCCGAAATCAGGTTGATCAGCGAACCGGGGATGAAAAACGGCGACACCCGGCGCGGGCCGCGTTCCTTCAGCAGCACCGCGGTTTCGGCGATCGACTGCAGCCCGCCGATGCCCGAGCCGATCATCACCCCGGTGCGCCGGCGCTCGTCCTCCCCCTCGGGCTTCCAGCCGGCATCGCTGACCGCCTGCTCGGCCGCGGCCATGCCGTAAAGGATGAAATCATCCACCTTGCGCTGTTCCTTGGGCGCAAGCCAGTCATCCGGGTTGAAGCTGCCATCGCTGCCGTCGCCCCGGGGCACCTCGCAGGCATAGGTCGTGGCCAGATGGCTGGCGTCGAACCGGGTGATCGTCCCCGCGCCCGAGCGCCCGGCCAGCAGACGTTGCCAGCTTTCCTCGACCCCGCAGGCCAGAGGCGTGACCAGTCCCAGTCCCGTTACCACAACACGGCGCATCTGCTTCCCTCGATCCGGCGAATGTTTTCCGAACCAGAGTTATACGCGCAGCCTTCCCGGGGGCAAGGGCCAGGCCGGGACAAATCCCGGTTGTGGCGCAGCCATTCCATCGGCGTGGCAAAAACACGCCGGGGATGCGGGCAACCGGACGGCCGCCGCTCGCGGAGCGCCCTGCGGACAGTCCCGGCCCGATCCGCGCCGATCGGCGCCGGGCGTTCCCGAAAACCCCGGCCCCGAAATCCCCGGCCGGCATCCCTGCCGGCGTGTCGGACCGGATGCACCCTGTCGGCCACAGATGCGCCAAAGCGGCCCGCGGCGCGCGTTTCAGGCCCGTGCCAGCTCCGGGGACGCGCCGGCCCGGCAGGGCTGCACCTGCGCGGCGATCCGCGCCCCAAGGCTGCGCCCGGCGCGCTCGATGTCGTGGTCCATCTGCAGACGGGCCCAGAAATCCGGCGCGGTGCAGAAGAAACGCGCCAGACGCATGGACAGTTCGATCCCCAGCGCCACCCGGCCCGCGATCAACTCCTCGATCAGCATGACATCCACGCGAAGGGCCCGGGCAAGCGCGGTCGGGCTGATCGAAAACGCGTCCAGATAGTCCTGCTTCAGCACCGCGCCCGGGGCGGGATTGCGCCATGCCGGAGCGCCCGACGAGGCGTCTGACGGAGTGCCCGACGGTTCGTCCCCGGGTGCGGGACCGGCGGGGTTTTCCTCGACCTCGAGCCCCGCGGCCTTCCATGCCTCGAGCCCGCCGGCGATGTTGAACACCCTGCCAAAGCCCGCCTTTCCCAGCATTTTTCCCGCCGCCGCCGAGCGTTTTCCGATCGCACAGTAAAGCACCACCTTCTTGTCCGAGAAACGCGGAAACATGTCGGCATCGAAACTCGAAAGCGGCAGCAGCAGGGCACCGGGGATATGCGCGCGCTCGAACTCCGAAGTCTCGCGGACATCCACCAGCACGATCCCGCCGTCCGATTGCCAGCGCTTCACCTGTGCGGGCGGGGTATCGACGACGTCGAATGCGGGTTTTTCCAGCATGGCCTGATCCTTCACTCGGTTTCGGGTCGCGCGGGGGCCCGGGGTTGGGTCCCGCCGGGCCGACACTGCATCGGCCCCGGCCCATCTCTGCCTGTCATTATGGGATTCCCGACGCGGCCGGACAATGCCGCCAAGCCCATGCCGGTAAAAGAAAAATTCTGTCCCACCCCGCGCGAAGATGCGCAACCGGCATGCCGGTTTCACACGCACCCGAAGGACGCATGTGCCAGCCTGCCGGCCGAACGCGGGAAAGTTTCTGCGCCGGTCGCATGGCGTCCCGCGCCCGGGCGGGGCGAATCCCGGGGCCGGGCACATGGCTGTGCGTCGCGCCCCTGCACCCGCACCGCTGCCGGTCCCGCGCGCGCCCTGTGCCCGCCCGGCCCCCGGACCGGCCCCGCGCCCGGTCAGGCGGCCCGGGCAGACGAACGCAGGCCCGCAAATGAAAACGGCGCCCGAGCGGACGCCGCGCTCAAGCCGTTCGAGCGATCGCTCAGCTGGCTTCGGTAATGAACTTCACCGCATCGCCGAAGGTCTGGATGGTCTCGGCGGCATCGTCGGGAATCTCGATGCCGAATTCTTCCTCGAAGGCCATGACCAGTTCCACGGTATCCAGACTGTCCGCACCCAGGTCGTCAATGAAGGCTGCGGAGTCGGTAACCTTGTCGGCTTCCACGCCGAGGTGCTCGACAACGATCTTTTTCACGCGATCAGCGATGTCGCTCATGGTATTTCCTCACTTTTATGTTGGGCCAGTGCCCTGCTTTGCCTTTGACCACTTGGCCGCTCAAGCCCCGCATTGCAAGCGCGGGCGTTACCGGTCGGACCTGCGCCCCCGGAAATTCTGCGCCGCCTATAGCACATCGTTCCGGCAAGGCAAACGCTTTGTGGCGGCCGCAATGCGCCATCGGGCACCATCGCCGGCGCGCCGTGCCCGACGCGAAGGCGGACGCGAAGCCCGGCGCAACGCCCGGCGCAGTGCCCGGCGCGGTTCCCGGTGCGACGCCCCGGCGCCGGCCGTGAAAACCGCCCCCGGATCGGGCTTCGAAGCGGGCGCGCGCCTTGCGGGTTCAGAGCATGGCCATGCCGCCGTTCACATGCAGCGTCGCACCGGTGACATAGGCCGCCTCGTCGCTGGCCAGGTAAAGCACCGCGGCGGCAATCTCCTCGGGCGTGCCCATCCGCGCGGCCGGGATCTGCGCGTTGATCTTCGCCTTCTGATCGTCGCTCAGCTTGTCGGTCATCGCGGTGGCAATGAACCCCGGCGCCACGCAGTTCGCCGTGATGCCGCGGCTCGCCACCTCGTAGGCGATAGACTTCGTCATCCCCACCATCCCCGCCTTGGAGGCCGCGTAATTCGCCTGCCCCGGATTGCCGGTGGCGCCCACGATCGACGAGATATTCACGATCCGCCCCCAGCGCGCCTTCATCATCGGCCGCATCACGCCCCGGCACAGCCGCATGGTGCTGGTCAGGTTCACGTTCAGCACGGTTTCCCAGTCCTCGTCGCTCATGCGCATGAACAGGTTGTCGCGCGTGATCCCGGCGTTGTTCACCAGAATATCGACGCGGCCCATCGCCTCGGTCGCCTGCCCCGGCAGCGCCTTCACCGCGTCCGCCTCCGACAGGTTGCAGGGCAACACATGCGCGCGCTCTCCGAGTTCTGCCGCCAGCGCCTCCAGCGGCGCGACGCGCGTGCCCGACAGCCCCACCGAGGCCCCGGCCCCGTGCAGCGCGCGGGCAATCGCCCCGCCAATTCCCCCGGACGCCCCGGTGATCAGCGCATTTCTTCCTGTCAGATCAAACATTTTCGCCTCATGACTTCATGACTCGGCATGTTCCATACCAGCCCCCGGGGACCCGCGCCAGAAGGTTCCGGGCACGATCCCGCCGATGTCGGGCGACGCCCCATTGGCAAGCTTCGCCCGATCGCGGACACTTGCACCATGAAAACCCGCACCCTGACGTCAATAGGCCTTGTTCTGGCAATTGCCGGCTGCGACCCGTCGCAGCCCAACCACCTTGGCAACCCGCTGCTGTTGCCAATTGGCGGCATCGGCACCGGCGTCGAGAACAGCTTTTACAACGCCCGGCGTAACCGGGTGTCGGCGTTTGTGCGCGAAAACTACCCCGAGATGGTGCAGCAGATCAGAGCCGGCAATTCGGTTCTTGCCTATGCCGCGATGGACATCGCCCGCGTGCCACAGGCCAGCCGCCCGGTCCTGTTCGAAGAACTGCGCGCCAACCCCGATATCTACCTCTCGGGGGATCCCGAAAAGATGATCGTGGCGCTGATGGTTTGGGGCAATTAGACTCAGCCGCCGTCGTTCAGCAGGCCGTAGCGCGCGATCTCTTCTGCGCTCATCACATGAATGCCATCGGCCGGGGCCGCCGCAATGGTGAACCAGTAGAAATCGTCCTGGCCCAGCATGTCTTCGACATATTTTCTGTTCTGTTCGTGCTCCGGCGCATCGCGGGGAAAATCGGCCGCCTCGCGAAACCCGTCCGACCACGAATGCACGCCGATCACCGCGCCCTCTTCCATGCTGCGGCGGTCCCCAGCCAGGAACAGATCGACCCCGCCGGAATAAATTTCACTGGTCGCGGTCAGATGCGTATCGAGCCCCAGTTCCCGCACCCGGTAGGCCAGCGCGATCATGGTGTCGTCATCCAGAGAGCCGGGCACGTCGAGCTCGACCAGCCGCGTAATTCCCGGATTTGCCGCGATCACCGCTTCGAACTGGTCCAGCGTTTTCGCATTGATGTCGCCACGCATCAGCAGGTCATGGCCCTGCACCCGGAATTCGGTTGTCGGAACAAGGTTCAGCACCGTGACGGTCGCAAACATTCCCAACGGCGTGAACAGCGCCAGACCGGTCAGCAGCACCAGAACCACCGCGAACCATTTGAAAAACCGTTTCACCACCTAGTCTCCCAGCGCTGCCACATCCGCCGGACCCCCGACGGCCTTGCAGACGATTGCCCGGTCGATCCGGCGGATCATGCCGCACAGCGCCTTGCCGGCGCCGACTTCCCAGATCTCCTCCACGCCCTGTGCGGCCATCCAGAGAACGCTTTCGCGCCAGCGCACCGACCCGGTGACCTGTGCCACCAGCAACGCGCGTATCTCGTCCGGGTCACTCACCGCCTCGGCGCGCACGTTGGCCACCAGCGGCACGACCGGCGCCTTGATCTCGACGCCGGCAAGCGCCTGTTCCATCACCCTGGCCGCCGGCGCCATCAGCGCACAGTGAAACGGAGCGCTGACCGGCAACAGCACGGCCCGGCGCGCGCCGGCTTCCTTTGCCAGTTCGATCGCGCGCTCGACCGCTT
>JALSRF010000232.1 GCA_026984895.1 Paracoccaceae bacterium | reverse complement strand
CTTTCCTCGGTGATCCATTTCACGACGGCTTGCGCTGCATTGCTGCCGAATTCTGAGATGCCGCAGTGAACCGAGCTCAGCCGCGGGTGGGCCAGTGAGCATTCTTCGATATCGTCGAAACCGACAAGGCGGAAATCGCGGCCGACCTCGACCCCCAGTTCGGCAAATCCCGCAAGCATCCCCATGGCCACGAGATCGTTGAAACAGAGCGCCGCATGGATACCCGGGTGATCGCGATGCAGAAGATGGGCCATTTCGCGGCCGAAGCTTCGGGTTGGCCGGCCGGGAAACACGCGCGGCTTCATCTGCTTCTCCAGCAGCGCCAGGCGATAGCTTTGTGTGCGGCGCTCCGTCACCTCGCGTTCTTCCAGACCGCCGACAAAAGCGATCCTGCTGCAGCCCAGTTCGATCAGGTGCCGGGTGGCCAGCGCGCTGCCCATCAGGTAATCGGGCGAGGCATGGGGAAACAGGTCGATCCGATCGTCGGCACGGCGCAGAACCTGTATCGCCGGCACGCCGGCCCGTTCGATCAGATCGAAAGCCCGGTTGTCCTCGTCATAGGCGGGTGAAATCAGAAAGGCCGCCACGCCGTGTTCGATCATCGACGAGATCACTTCCGCCTGCAGTTCGCCATTCTCGTTGGTGTTGGCAATGACCGTGGAATAGCCAGCCTCGGCCAGAGCCATCTGCGCGCTGGCCGCAAATTCGGTAAAAAAGGGATTGCAGAGGTCGTTGATGACAAGGCCGACAAGTTCCGTCCTCGCCTTGCGCAGATTGGCCGCAGAACGGTTGTAGACATAGTTCAGTTCCACCATTGCCCGCTCGACCGCCTTGCGTGTCGATGGCTTTACCTTCTTGCTGTTCTGCAACACCAGAGAGACCGTGGATTTCGACACGCCGGCCTGGCGCGCTACACTCAATATCGTCGGTCTCTTGGCCATGCTGCCCAGTGTTCACCCGATTCCGTGCAGTTTCAACAACAGCTTCATGCGCGCTTCGGCCAGATCGGGCCGATACAGCAGGCCCGCCCGATCCGCCAGCCGGAATACCACGGAATAATGGGTGATGTCTCGCGCCGATTGAAAACCCGCCGGCATGATGAAATGGCTCTGTATGCCGTTCAGCCAGGCCAGAAAGGCGATACCGGCCTTGTAAAACCGTGTCGGTTCGCGGAAGATTTCTCGCGAAAGCGGCACGGTGGGGGCCAGAAGCTCCCGATAGGCCGCCATGTCGTCCCGGGCAAGCGCCTCCAGGGCCCGGCTGGCCGCCGGGGCAATGGCCGCGAATATGCCAAGCAGGGCGTGCGAATGATGATTGCCGTCTCCGGCAATGAGGTCGGCATAGTTGAAATCGTCGCCGGTATAAAGACGCACGCCCCCGGGCAGGCGGCTGCGCAAGGCTTCTTCATGCGCGCGATCGAGCAGCGATACCTTGATCCCGTCCACCTTGCCGGGATTTTCCGCAATGATCCCCAGCACCACCTCGGAGGCCGCCGCCACGTCTTGCGTGCCCCAGTATCCCTTCAGGGCCGGGTCGAACATGTGACCCAGCCAGTGCAGGATCACCGGCCGGGCCGCCTGATCCAGCAACCGGGCATAGACACGGGCATAGGTTTCGGGCTTTGCCCCCATGGCCGGGAAGGCCCGCGAGGCCATCACGATGATCTGACCGCCGGCCGCCTCGATGGCCTCCATCTGTTCCGCATAGGCCGCCTCGATGGCCGCGGCGCTGTCCAGCCGTTCGGCGGGCCGGTGATCGGTCCCCGCGCCGCAGGCCACGCGCGGACGCATGGGGTGGGCCCTGGCTTCGGCCATGGTGCGTTCGATCAGTTCGCGCGCCGTCTGCCAGTCGACACCCATGCCGCGCTGGGCCGTGTCCATCGCTTCGGCAAGACCCAGGCCCTGATCCCACAACCAGTGGCGAAACCGCAGGGTGTTGTCCCAGTCCACCGCCGGGCGGCCGACCCAGGGGTTGCGCTCGGCCAGCGGGTCCGAGACCACATGCGCGGCAGCAAATGCCGTCCGGGAAAGCGCCACGCGCGGGGCGCGCGGGGACAGTGCCCGTCCGCCGATCCGGTAGGGTTCCAGTCGCCCCTCCGGGGCCGGCAGTTTCAGCATCTGTCCGCGCTCCCCGGCCGGTCGTCGATTGCCTCGGCAGAGGCGGGCTCGAAGGGCAGATCGAAGACGAGGATGCCGTCAATCCCGCCGCGTGCATTGGCGACAAGGCGCGCGCCAAGCCGCTTGTGATCGGGATGCGCCTGATAGACGGCAAGCGCCTCCCAGTCCTCGAAATCGACGGTAAACCCGTGCAGATAGCCGCGCTCGATCTTTTCCGGGCTCTCGCTGCGACCGGCGTGCATCGCCAGAAGGCCCGGAACCCGGCCGTTCAGGGCGTGCAGGTCCTGCCAGATATCGGCGATCTCGGATTCGGCGATGTCTTCGTTGAAGCGGATCAGAACGATGTGCCGGATCATGTTGTCATCCCGTTGTCTGCGCGGATCATGTCGGCGGCCTTTTCGCCGATCATGATGGCCACGGCGTTGGTGTTGGAGGAAATCACGCTGGGCAGAATCGAATTGTCGACGATCCGCAGCGCTTCGATTCCATTGAACCGCAGGCGCGGATCGACGACCGCTGCATCGTCGCTTCCCATACGGCAGGTGCCGGCGCAATGATGCGAGGTCTTGGAATGTCGGCAGATGTAGTCGAAATAGTCCTGGTCGCTGCGCACCTGCGGTCCTGGCAAGCGTTCGGCCAGGATGAAACGCCTGAGAGGCTCTTGCGCAAGAATCTCCTGGGTCAGCTTCAGACCCCGGATCGACATTTCGCGGTCTCTGGGCTCACCAAGATAGCCCGGGTCGATCAGCGGCGGCGCGGCCGGATCGGCGCTGGCCAGGCGGACAGTGCCGCGCGACCCCGGACGCAGATAGCAGGAATTGAGCGTGATGCCCCCCTGCGGCATGGCCGCGACGCCCTTCTCGATACCGGTGCCCAGCCCCAGGTGGAATTGCAGATCCGGCGAGCGTGCATCCGGGTCGGCATACCAGAACCCCCCGGTTTCGAAGAGGGAAGAGGCCACCGGCCCCTTGCGCGTCAGCAGGTATTGCACCCCGGCAAGCGCGGCAAACCACGGTCTGGCGTACCGGTCGTAACTGTAGGGGCCCGACAGTTCGCAGATGCAATAGAGGTCCAGATGATCCTGCAGGTTCTCTCCGACCTGGGGTTGATCGATTGCCACGTCGATCCCGAGAGCACGCAAGTGATCGGCCGGGCCGATCCCCGAAAGCTGCAGAAGTCTGGGAGAGCCGATGGCCCCCGATGAAAGCAGCACCTCCTGCCCGGCGGAAATGCGGGTGCCGTCCATCATTTCGACCCCGCTCGCCCGTCCCTTGTCGATCAGCAGCCTGCGCACCTGCGCACCGGTTCGCACGGTCAGGTTGCGCCGCCTGCGGTTGGGGGCAAGATAGGCCATGGCCGCAGAGGAACGCCGGGCGTTGCGCTGGGTCAGCTGATAATAGGCCACGCCATCCTGTTTCTCTGCGTTGACATCCTCATTGCGCGGAATGCCCAGGGCGGCGGCGGCCTCGAAATAGGCTTCGCATATGGGCAGCGGGGCGGCCGGGCGGCTGATTCCCAGCGGGCCGCCCTTGCCATGGAAACGGTTTTCCCAGGTGTCGTTGTCCTCGGCCTTGCGGAAATAGGGCAGCACGTCCTCGTAGCCCCAGCCGACACATCCCATCTGCAGCCATTCGTCATAATCCTGCGGATTTCCGCGGGTATAGATCTGGGCATTGATGGTGGAGCCGCCGCCGATCACGCGGGCCTGGGTATAGTTGAATACCCGACCCTTCATGTGACGTTGGGCAACGGTCTCCCACCCCCAGGAACCGATCCCCCTGGTCATTTTCGCAAAGCCCGCCGGAAAGTGATACAACGGATGCCGATCGTGGCCTCCGGCCTCAAGCAGCAGCACCTCGGCGGCGGGGTCCTCCGACAGTCGGGCCGCCAGAACGCAGCCGGCCGAACCGCCCCCGACAATGATGAAATCGAACGTCTTCGTCATGTCGCCCTCATAGCCGTGGAATGGAAAGACCGCCGTCCACGGGTATGGCCGCACCGGTTGCAAAGCCGGCCCGCCCGCAGGCCAGCGGCACGATGATCTCGCCGATATCCTCGGGCTGGCCCCACCGGCACGCCGGCACCAGCCCGGCCTCGATCCGGGACGTGTAACTGTCCTTCACGCCCGCCGTCATGCCGGTTTCCACGATGCCGGGGCGCAATTCGAAAACCCCGATGCCGTGGGGCGCAAGCCGGACGGCGAAGGCCCGCGCCATCATCGAGGCGCCGGCTTTCGAGATACAGTATTCGGCACGCTCTATCGACACCATGGCAGCGCTGACGGAGGTCACGAGATGCAGCGAGCGATACGGTTTCGGGGACGGGTGTGCCAGCATGCGTCGCGCCGCGTCCTGCGCCAGAAAGAAGGCGCCGCGCAGATTTACCTCCTGCACGAAATCGAAATCCTCCGGCGCGATATCAAGCATGTCGCCACGCCGGCGCGCGGACACGCCGGCATTGGATACGAATGTCGTGAGCGCCCCCAGATCGGCCTCGATCGCATCCAGCAGGGCGGGCACCGCCTGGATATCGCGCATGTCGTGCCGATAATAGCGCGCGGTGGGGCCGAGAACGGCCAGGGCATGGGCTACCGCCGGATCGTCAGGGCTGCTGCGCGCGGTCATGGCCACGCAAAAACCGGCTGCGCACAGGGCCCGGGAAATCCCGAACCCGATGCCGCGCTGGCCTCCGGTGACAAGGGCTACTCCTGTCATGCTGCAATACTTCCCGTCTGTCTGACATGATCGGCGCACCGCAGCGCCAGCGCGGCAACGGTCAGTGCCGGATTGACGGCAGCCGATGTCGGCAAGACGCCCGCATCGACCACAAACAGGTTGGGGTGATCGTGGCTGCGGCAATATCTGTCCACGACGCTGGCACCCGGATCGCGCCCCATCCGGGCAGTTCCGCATTGATGGGACAGCGTGCGGTGATCGAAGGAACGCGACAGGATCACGGGAAATCCTGCGCGACGCAAGAGCGCCCCGAGCCGCGCCACCAGCGCCGCGTGGGCCTCGAGGTTCGAGCGCCGCCAGTCCAGAACGACCCTGTTGCTACAAACCGTCACCCGGCTTTCGGGGTCGGGAAGATCCTCGCTCATCGCGTAGAAATCGACCGACCGGCGCGCGATCCAGCCCGCCACCGGGCGCAGGGTCGGCGCCGCGGCGGCCAGGATCGGCGCCGAGATCTTGCCCAGAAGCTGGATGTTCCCAAGCGGGGCGCCTCCCGGGCCGCCGGAAAGGTAGAAATCGTTTATCATCAAGGTCTTCTGGTAGACTGCCCGGTTGTGGCGCAGCGGGTGCAGCGCCAGGACGGCCGTGGTGTTGTGGTTCATGAAATTTCGTCCCACCTGATCGGACCGATTGGCCAGCCCGGCAGGGAAATCGTCATTGGCCGAACGCATGAGAAGCACGGCCGAATTGACGGCACCAGCCGCAACGATGACGAGCCGGGCCGCAAGGCGCCTGATGCGCCGGTGCTGCCGGTATTCGACACATCTCACACGCCCATCGGCTGCCGTCAGCAGCCGGGTCACCTGTGCGCCGGTTTCAAGCGTGACCGAACTGTAGCTCAGCGCCTGCGCAAGCCCGACGCTTTCGCCATCGGCCTTGGCGCCGGTGGTGTCGGGGACGGCATCCCAGGGCGTCTGCCCCCGGGCCAGCCATTTCTCCACATCCACCCCCAGCGGCAACGCCGCCGGGTGGCACCCGGCCAGCTTCAGGCGATGCCGAAGATCGGCGATATCGGGTTCGTCGGGGACCGGAGGATGGGGATAGGTGCCCGAATGAGGCGGCTCGGTAGGATCCTGGCAGGCATCGCCATGCACGCCGAACATCTCTTCGGCCCTCTGATACCAGGGTTCGATCTCCCGATAGCCGATCGGCCAGGCCGGGCTGACACCGCCCAGATGGCCGAGCGCGCCGAAATCCTCGGCCCGGTAACGAACCAGGACAGCACCGTAAAGCTTTGAATTGCCCCCGACGCAGTAGTAGTTGCCAGGGTTGAATCCCCTCCCGGCAGGCGTGAACCAGGTCTCGTCCGGGCGGAAATGGTGGCGTGCGAAGATCGCTTCGAGATCGCGCGCCTCCGGGCAATCGGCCAGCCGCTCTCCCCGTTCGAGGATCACGATCCGGCGACCGCTCGGCGCCAGCGCGGCGGCAACGGTGCTGCCGCCAATGCCGCTCCCGACGATCACGATATCGGTCCTTGCGCCCATGGCTTATCCGATGCGCCTTTCGGTCCGAGGATCGAAGGCCACGGCCTTTTCCATGTTGAAGGCAAAGGAAAAGCGTTGCCCGGCAGCAACCTGCACATCGGCGCGCAAACGCCCGGTCACATCCCTGCCGCCGATCTGGGTCGCCACGAAAGTGTCCGAACCGGCAGGCTCGGTAATCTCGACCAGCGCTTCGACCTCGTGCACGGCGCGGCTGTTGCGATCGGCACCGTCCCGGTCGGTAATCGCCTCGGGGCGAATGCCCAGCACGATCTCGCGCCCGACCTGATCGGTCATGCGACCCTGAGCGAAGGGCAACTGCGCCGAACCACCGCCGGCCAGCACGATCTCGGCGGCGGGCCCATCGCGGCCTGCCACGACCCTGGCCGGAAAGAGATTCATCGAAGGCGATCCCATGAAACCGGCAACGAACATGTTGGCCGGATTGTCGTAGATTTCCCTGGGCGTCCCGAGTTGTTGAACATGGCCGTCGTACATCACCGCAATGCGGGTCGAAAGCGTCAATGCCTCGATCTGATCGTGGGTGACGTAAATGATGGTGGTCCCGAGCTTCTGGTGCAGCTTCTTGATTTCGGTACGCATATCAACGCGCAGCTTGGCATCGAGGTTCGAAAGCGGTTCGTCGAACAGGAATACGTCCGGCTCGCGCACCAGCGCACGGCCCATGGCGACCCGCTGCCGCTGTCCCCCCGAAAGCTGACCGGGCTTGCGGTCGAGCAACTGACCGATCTGGAGAAGTTCGGCCACTTCGGCGATGCGCCGTTCGCGCTCGGGCCTGGCGATGCCGTGCATCTCCATCCCGAAGCTGATGTTGCCGCGCACGCTCATGTTGGGATACAGCGCATAGGACTGGAACACCATCGCGATATTGCGATCTGCGGGCTTTACCCCTTTCATGCTGCGTCCCCGGATCGCAATATCGCCGGACGTGACCTCCTCCAGTCCCGCAATCATGTTCAGAAGCGTGGACTTGCCACAGCCCGACGGGCCGACCAGCACCAGGAATTCGCCCTCTTCCACCGAGATATCGGTTTCATGCAGGACCTTTAGCGCACCGTAGGATTTGGTGGCGCGGGTAATGTCGAGAAAGCCCATGTTTCCTATCCTTTCACCGAGCCGGCCATGAGACCGCGAACGAAGAAGCGACCGGCAACGATATAGACAAGCAGCGTCGGCAGGGCTGCCATGATCGCCCCGGCAAAATGAACGTTGTATTCGCGCACGCCCGTGGAGGACTGCACGAGGTTGTTGAGCGCCACCGTCATCGGCTGGCTGTCGAAATCCGAAAACGAGGCCCCGAACAGGAAATCGTTCCAGATATTGGTGAACTGCCAGATGATGCAGACAACGGCGATCGGTCCCGACGAGGGCAGCAGGATTCGCCAGAAAATGCGAAAGAACCCGGCTCCGTCGATCTGGGCCGCGCGCACCAGCTCTGTCGGAAAGGCGGCATAGTAGTTGCGGAAATAGAGCGTCGAGAACCCGATCCCGTAGACCACATGCACAAACACCAGCCCGGCAACGCTTCCGGCCAGCCCCATCAGTCCCAACATCCGCGCCATCGGAATCAGCACCATCTGGAACGGGATGAAACAGCCAAAGAGCAGCAGGCCGAAAAGAACGGTCGAGCCGCGAAACGCCCATTTCGTCAGGACATATCCATTCAGCGCACCCATGATGGTGCTGAGCGCCACGGCCGGCACGACCATGAGAATGGAGTTCATGAAATAGGGTCTCAGCCCGGTGGCTTCCACGCCGACCTGTGCCTGGGACCAGGCGGCGCGCCATGGGGCAAGGGTCCATTCGTCGGGCAGGGACATCATGCCGCCCGAAGTGATCTCGGAGAGCGGCTTGACCGAATTGACCGCCATCACGTAGAGCGGCAGAAGGTAGTAAAGGCAAAACAGCCCGAGGATGAGATACAGCACGATCCGGCCGGGACTGAACCCCCTCGATCGTGCCGCAACGGGATTGTCCATCGAAACGCCCGGCATCATTTCTTCTCCCGCAGTTCCGACCACAGATAAGGCACGATGATCGCCGCGATCGTCATCAGCATGATGACGGCGGACGCGGCGCCAATGCCCATCTGGTTTCGCGTGAAAGTATAGGAATACATGAAGGTTGCCGGCAGTTCGGTGGCTGTTCCGGGGCCGCCGCCGGTCAGGGCGATCACCAGATCGTAGGACTTGATCGCCATATGCGCGAGGACAACGAAGGCCGACATGAAGGCGGGGCGAAGCTGCGGGATGACAATGCGCCGATAGAGCACGAAACTGGAGGCCCCGTCGATCTGGGCGGCCTTCAGCATCTCGTTGTCTATGCCGCGCAGCCCCGCCAGGAACATCGCCATGACAAAGCCGGATGTCTGCCAGACGGCGGCAATGACGATGGTATAGATCGCCATCTTGCCATCCGTGATCCAGGTAAAGCTGAAATTCTCGAACCCCCAGCCGCGCACCACCGCCTGCAATCCGATGCCGGGGTTCAGAAACCACTTCCAGGCGACACCGGTGACGATGAAGCTCAGCGCCATGGGGTAAAGATAGATCGTGCGGATGAACCCCTCGGCCCTGATGCGCTGGTCAAGCAGGATCGCCAGAAACAGCCCCAGGCAACAGCAGATCGCGATATAGAGCAAGCCGAAGATCGCCAGGTTGACGACGGCTGTATTCCAGGCGCGAATGCGAAACAGATTGTGATAGTTGCGCCAGCCCACCAGTTCGTAATCCGGCAGGATGCGACTGTTGGTGAAGGACAGGTAAATGGTAAACAGGATGAACCCGTAGACGAACACGGCGACAATGGCCACGCTCGGACTGAGGACGATCCTGGGCAGCGCATCGCGCAGCCGGTCCATCGGCCGTGCACCAGACGCTCCAGCAAGTTGCGACATGTCCCGAAATCCTTATGGGGTGCGGATGTTGGGGTGTGGATGGCGGCAGAAGACCGCCGCCATCCCGACCATTGAGTGGCCGGAAATCACCTGGCAAGCTGCACGGCAGTCACCAGTTCCTTCACAGCGGTGGCGCTGTCGTATTCACCGTTGAAATGCGCGGTGATGACATCGTACATCGCGTTCTTCACGGCTGCCGGGTTGGCATGCCCATGGGCAAAGGAGCCGTAAAGGTTCCCGCTTGCTGCGGCTGCCTTGAACTCCTTGTAGCCCTGCTGCCCGCAGGCATCGAGTTCGCTCACGTCAAGATCGGTGCGCGCCGGAACCGAGCCCTTCACCTTGTTGAAGGCGATCTGGAAACCGGGGCTCAGGATCGCTTCGGCCAGGGCGGCCTGCTCGGGAGAAACCTTGTCGCCCTGCCTGAACATGGCGAACTGGTCCGAGTTGAAGGTGACCTGGTTCTGGGTGCCGGGGAAGCGGTAGCAGAGGAAATCCTTGCCGGGCTGCTTGCCTGCATTCAGAAACTCTCCCTTGGCCCAGTCCCCCATCAACTGGAAGGCCGCCTCGCCGTTGATGACCATGGCGGTCGCAAGGTTCCAGTCGCGTCCCGAAAAGTTGTCATCGACAAAGCCGCGCAGCGTGGCCATGCGGTCGAACACGGTCTTCATCGTGTCAGAGCCCAGCGCATCTTCGTCAAGGTCGATGAACGCGGCCTTGTAGAAATCCGGCCCGCCCGTGGACATCGCCACCGCATCGAAGATCGTGGCCTCCTGCCAGGCCTGGCCGCCATGGGCCAGCGCGACATAGCCTGCATCCTTGGCGGCCTGGAGCGCAGCAACGAATTCGTCCCAGGTCTCGGGCTGCGAAATGCCGAGCTTGTCCATGATCGCCTTGTTGGCCCAAACCCAGTTGGTCGAATGCACGTTCACCGGCACCGCAACCCATTGGCCGTCGAATTTCGAGAACTTCTGCAATGCCGCCGGCACCACTGAATCCCACCCGTTCTTCGCCGCAATATCGTTGAGGTTTGCCAGGGCGCCTTCCCTGGCCCAGTCGGTGATGTCAAAGCCCAGCATCTGGACCGCCGTGGGCGGGTTGCCGGCGGTCACACGCGCACGCAGCACCGTCATAGCCTGGGTGCCGCCGCCACCGGCAACAGGCATGTCCTGCCAGCCGATACCCTGCTTCTGGAGGTCTTCGCGCAGCACGTTCAGCGCCGCAGCCTCGCCCCCCGATGTCCACCAGTGAAGCACCTCCACATCGCCCGCCGAGGCCATTCCGGCCGTGGCGGCAAGCGCCGCTGCGCCCAGTATCCTTGAAAATCCACGCATCTTGGTTCCTCCCTGTTTGCGCAGTCCAGATTGCGCCCCGCTCATGTGCGAGGCGCCACATTCACCCAAGGTTTCCGCGTATGACCGACTCGCATGGTCACGGTCTTGACCTCGAGGAATTCCTCCAACCCGTAGCGACCGAGTTCGCGCCCCAGCCCGCTTTCCCGAACGCCGCCGAAAGGCAGCTCTGCAAAACCGTCCATCCAGGTGTTGGTCCAGACGGTGCCCGCCCTGGCCTTTCGTGCAAAGTCGAGACAGGTGTGAACGTTGTCGCTCCATACCCCGGCCGAAAGACCGTATTCGGCGTCGTTGACCAGCGCTATCGCTTCGTCGAAGCTGCGGAAATTCAGCACCGACAGGACCGGGCCGAACACCTCGTCGCGGGCTATCGCCATGTCCGCCGACAGGCCGGAAACGACCGTGGGCTGATAAAACTGCCCGTCCAGTCCCGGCACGCAGAACGTCTGCCCGCCCAGTTCCAGCCGTGCCCCCTGCCCGACCGCCTGGCGCACGTAACCGTCGATCTTGTCGTGATGTGCGGACGAAATGATCGCGCCGACCCTGGTTTCAGGGTCGAGCGGGTCGCCGAAGGGGACTTTGCGCGACAGCGCCACCACCCGGGAAAGGACCTCTTCGGCGATCCCTTCGTGCACGATCAGCCGCGAACCGGAATTGCAGCATTCGCCCGCATTGAAATACACGCCAAAAACGATTGCATCGACCGCGCTTTCCAGATCGGCGTCGGGGAAGATCACTTGCGGGTTCTTCCCGCCAAGCTCCAGCGATACCTTCTTGAGCGTGGCAGAGGCGGTCGCGGCAATGGATTTGCCCACGGCGGTCGAACCGGTGAAGGTCACCATATTGACGCGGGCATCGGCGGTCATCGCCGTTCCCACAGGATGACCGAGCCCGAGAACGATATTGACCACGCCGGGGGGTATCCCGGCTTCGGCCAGCAGTTCTCCCAGCATGACCGTTGTCGAAGGCGTCAGTTCCGAGGGTTTCACCACCGCGGTGCATCCGGCAGCAAGTGCGAATGGCAGTTTCTGCGAGACGATCAGGAACGGAAAGTTCCATGGCGTGATGATCGACACCACGCCCACCGGTTCCTTGAGCACGAGGCCCAGCATGTCGGAGCCCAGAGAATTGTGACTGTCGCCGTGCAGCGTCCGGGCCAGGCTGGCGGCATAGCGCCAGAGATCGGCCGCGCCTTCGATTTCGGCTTCGGCCTGCGAGATCGGCTTGCCGGATTCCAGCGTTTCCATGCGCGCGATCCGGTCGCGATCGCGCTCGATGAACTGCGCCACCCGAAGCAGAATGGCCGCGCGTTCGCGACCGGGCAGGTGGGGCCAGCCATCCTTGTCGAAGGCCCGCCGCGCCGCGGCAATCGCCGCATCGACTTCGGCCTTACCGCCCAGCGCGATCCGGCTGACAACGCCCCCATGGGCGGGGGAGCAACGTTCAACGGTTTTCCCAGCGGCGCTGCTGCGCCATGTCCCGTCAATGAAATGACGCGCCCGAAAGATGCGCTTGGGCAATTCGTTGCCGGACCCCGCGGCAATCACGTTGAATTCGGTCATTTCCCGGTCCCCTTGAAGTCGGGCGCGCGCTTTTCGAAAAATGCGGCAACACCTTCCGCGCGCTCGGCAGAAGCGGCCACCGCCGCCCCGCCAAGCGCCTCGACCATGGCTGCCCGGTCTTCTCCCGCAGCCGCATGAATCATGTATTTGGCGGTTTCGACGGAAGCGGGCGACAGCCCGACAACCTGTTCGGCCAGGGCGAAGGCGGCCGCGCTCGTGTCTTCGGCCAATTCGGCCGCAAACCCCAGGGCAAGGGCGCGCGCCGCATCGATCCTGCGCCCGAAAAGCGCCATTTCCCTTACCACCGGTTCGGGCAAGACCCGCAACAGCCTTTGCGAACCGGACCAGCCCGGAACGATGCCCACCTTTGCCTCTGGCAGCGCCAGGGTCGCCGTCGGGGACATCACGCGAATGTCGCAGGCAGCGGCCAGTTCCAGACCGCCGCCGAAAGCATGGGCCCCGATGGCGGCAATGGTGGGCCTGGACAGCCGCGCGAGGCGATCGAAAACCCGGTGGCCCCTGCGCACCCATTGCCGGGCGAAAACCGCAGGAGACATCGCCGCCCAGGCAGTGATGTCGGCGCCGGCGCAAAAGGCGCGCGCCGGCGCGGCGGTGACCACCACGGCGCGTATGCGGGGGTCCTGTTCAAGCGCGTCGCAGTTGCGCTCAAGCGCTTCAAGCATGGCCGGCGTGAAGGCGTTGAGCCTGTCCGGGTTTTCGACCCTCAATTCGGCAAGATCACCGTGGGAAATGAGGCGAACCGTACTCATAGCGGCAGTTCCATCGGGGCGCGCGACAGTAGCGCGCGCGGCATTTCCCTGGCATCGGCGGCAATGCGCACCCGGCCCTGCGATGCCTCGACGATATCGCGTGCCGGGTCGATTCCGGGCATGATCTCGCTCGCCACCAGCCCGTCCTCGGCCAGCCGGATCACGCATCTTTCGGTCACATAGAGCACGTCTTGCCCGATCTGCTGCGCGCGGCGCCCCGAGAAGGTCACATGTTCGACCTCGTCGACCATCTTGACGAACTTTCCCGGCGCCCTGACGCGCAGCGCGTCTTCGCCCAGTTCCAGATCGGCCCCGGCCTCGAAAAGCCCGGAAAAGACGATCTTTCTCGCATGGGCGGTGATGTCCACGAAACCGCCGCAACCGGCCGTCAGATAGGGCTTCTTTCCAAGCT
>JALSRF010000231.1 GCA_026984895.1 Paracoccaceae bacterium | reverse complement strand
ACCGAACGAGGCCCGCCGCGTGATTGTCCGGGCGTGGCGAACCCTTTCGCTGAGCGAAGCCGAGGAAGCCGCCTTTCTCGCCCGCCATGGCAAGCTGCTGATAAACCACCACCGCGCCCGGCAGGACATGCTGCTGTGGCGCGACCTCGCCACCCAGGCCGGGCGTCTGAACCGGCTGGTCGGCACCGCCTACGCCCGGCTGGCAAGGGCGCGCATTGCCCTGATCAAGGGCCGGCGAAGCGGCGTGAACGCCCTGATCGCAGCCGTCCCGAAAGCGCTCGCCGACGATCCGGGCCTGGCCTTCGACCGGTTTCGCTGGCGCCTGAACAACGGCCGCACCGAAGCGGCGCTGAAGCTGATCCTGGAACGCAGCACCTCGGCCAGGGCACTGGGCAGACCGCAAGCCTGGGCCAGCGGGCGTCGCCGCCTGGTGCGCGAACTGATGCGCGCCGGCAAGGCCGAAACCGCCTACCGCCTGGCCAGCCGGCATTTCCTGACCGACGGCGATGCCTACAAGGATCTGGAATGGCTGTCCGGCTTCATCGCGCTGAGCGACCTGAACGACCCGGCCCTGGCCCTGGTCCATTTCCGGCGTTTCCGTGCGGCGGTGGACACGCCGATCAGCCTCGGGCGCGCCGGATACTGGGAAGGCCGCGCACTGGAGGCGCTGGGAAAACCGATCGAGGCGCAGGCAGCCTATGCCTTCGGCGGCGAATACCAGACCAGCTTCTACGGCCAGCTGGCCGCCGAAAAGGCCGGGCTGGACATGGATCCGGCGCTTGCGGGAACGGAAACCTACAGCGCATTTTCAAGCCGCCCCGAGGCAAAGTCCTCGCTGGTCGAGGCGGCGCGCCTGGCGGCCGAGGCCAACCGTCCCCGGCTGGTAGCCCGTTTCCTGCGCCAGCTGGCCGAACGGCTGGAGGCAGCGGAAATCGGGTCTCTGGCGCAGTTCGCGCTCAACATGCGCCAGACATACAGCGCCGTGATCCTGGCGAAATACGCCGCCCGCCGCGGCGTGATCCTCGTTCGGCCCTACTTCCCGGCGCCCAGGTCGCTGCGAGGCGCCTCCAACGTGCCGCCGGAACTGAAGCTGGCGATCATCCGCCGCGAAAGCGAGTTCAACCCCGACGCGGCCAGCAGCGTCGGTGCACGCGGTCTGATGCAGGTGATGCCGCAGACCGGCAAGGCAATGGCCCGAACGCTGAAAATCCGCTTCGATCGAGAACGCCTGCTGAACGATCCGGCCTACAATGCCCGCCTTGGCACGGCCTATCTGGAACAGCTGATGAACCGGTTCGATGGCTACCTGCCGCTGGTTGCCGCCGCCTACAACGCCGGCCCAAGCCGCGCCGCGCGCTGGGAAAAGGACCTTCGGGCGCGGCCGCGCACGACAGAGGCCGCGGTTGACTGGATCGAACACCTGCCCTTCAACGAGACGCGCAACTACGTCATGCGGGTGATGGAATCGCTGGCCATCTATCGCGCCCGCCTGGCCGGCAGGACGGCTGCGCTGCGCCTGTCGCGCGACCTGCTGCGTCGGCGCTAGGGCAGAGCCCCGGAACGCATCGCACATGCCCGCCCTCGTCCGCACGCAGGCGAAACGCTCCGACGCCCGGTCTCGCGCCGGCGCCAGGCTCAGGACCGGCGTCCGCCTGCGGGCGACATGCGCGGCCGCCGGGACCCCGCCAGGGCCCGCACCCGGCGGCGCGATGTGACCGCCCCGTCGCCCTGGGCACGGATGCGCGCGATGGCCTCTTCGACAGGCTCATGGGCAACCGCCATGTCAAAGCCGTTGGCATGGATCAGCCGATGTTCATCGACCACCAGCGCGACATGCCCTTTCCAGAACACCAGGTCGCCGCGCTCAAGCGGGGCGCTTTCGGGCAGCGGCTCTCCCAGCGCGGCCTCCTGAAGGTCGCTGTCGCCCGGACAGGCAACCCCGCAGGCCAGCATTGCCGCCTGAACCAGCCCCGAGCAATCCATCCCCAGACAGCTGTTCCCGCCCCACAGGTAGGGCACGCCCAGAAACCGCTGTGCCACCGAAACCGGATCGGCGGCGCGGCTGTCCAGCGGGGCCACATGGCGCGCAGGCACAAACAGACCCTGCGCGGTTTCAAGGAAGCGCTCGCCCCCGCCGGCGGCGCGCCGTCCGACGATGGCAAGCCGGCTGCCGAAATACAGCCGCATGACGTCCGGGGCCCTGATGCTGGCCTCGGAATACAGATGCGTTGCGAGCGCAACCACCTTGTGACTGGCCGCGTCGCCCGGGGCTGTCGGAGATGTCGGGGCCGTCGGGGCTGTCGGGGGCGCCAGCGCTTCGGTCGCGACATAACCCACATGGCCGTCGCGGCCGGACTGGCCGAAAGCGCGCGCGCCGACGGTTTCGTAGACGGTGAATGTTTCGCCATACAGCAACTGTCGCCGCCGCTCGCCCCGCGTTGGCGCGCTCCACAGCTCGGCGATGTCGGTTGCAATGCGCCGCGCCTCGCCCTCGACGAAGCGCTGCGCCTCGACCTGTCCGCGCAGGCTGGCGGCGGCGACGCGCCCGTTTGCCGGTGTCAGCCGCGGGTCGCTCACAATCCCAGAAGTCCGGGCAGAGCCTCGAGCATCGCGCGCGCGCCCTGGCCCACGCCGCCCTTCGGGCGGGCCGGGGCGGCGGTCTGCTGCCAGCCGTAGATGTCGAAATGCAGATAGCGCGGCGTGTCGGTCACGAAACGGCGCAGGAACAGCGCCGCGGTGATGGAGCCGGCCATGCCGCCCCTGGGCGCGTTGTCCAGATCGGCGATGCCCGGCTCGATCATCGCTTCGTAAGGGTCCCAGAAGGGCATCTGCCAGACCGGGTCGCGCACCCGGAGCGATGCCTCGGAAATGGCGGCCGCATCCCTGGCGTCGGTGGCATAGAACGGCACCACATCCGGGCCCAGCGCCACCCGCGCCGCGCCGGTAAGCGTGGCCAGAGAGATCACCAGATCGGGCGATTGTTCGTCGGCCAGCGCCAGTGCATCGGCCAGCACCAGCCGCCCTTCGGCATCGGTGTTGTTGACTTCTACGCTCAGCCCCTTGCGCGAAGGCAGGATGTCCTGCGGGCGGAACGCCGAGCCGCCGATCGCGTTTTCCACCGCCGGCACCAGAACCCGCAGACGCACCGGCAGCTTCAGCGCCATGATCATGCGCGCCAGTCCCAGCGCCGTCGCCGCGCCGCCCATGTCCTTTTTCATCAACCCCATGGAGGCGGCAGGCTTGATGTCCAGCCCCCCGGTGTCGAAACACACGCCCTTGCCCACCAGCGTCAGCGCCGGGCCGCTGTCGCCCCAGGTCATGTCCAGCAGGCGTGGCACGCGGCTCGAGGCGCGGCCCACCGCATGGATCAGCGGCAGGTTTTCGGCAAGCAGGCGCTCGCCGGCGATGACCTCCATGCCGGCACCGAAGGCCGCTGCCAGTTCGCCCATCGCCTGTTCCAGCTCGTCCGGGCCCATGTCGGATGCCGGGGTGTTGATCAGGTCGCGGGTCAGCGCCTCGCCGGCGGCGACGGCTTCCAGGCGCGCACCGTCCACGTCATCGGGGGCGACCAGTTCGGCCCGGGGGGCGGGGGCGTCGGCATAGCGCGCAAACCGGTAGCCGGCCAGCAGCCAGCCAAGCGCCGCCTCGTCCAGTTCGGGGCCGGGCGGGATGTTGCGCAGCCGATAGACCCCCGGCGGCAGGGCCTTGCGTGCCGCGCCCAGCTGGAACCGCTGGCGGCGGCGCGCGGCCGCGTCGCCAAGCCCGCAGACCGCCCCCAGAACGCCGCCCTCGGCATCGGGAAACACAAGCACCTCTCCGGCCCTGGCGGCAAAGCCGTTCGCCGTGGCCCAGGCGCGCCGGCCCTGCTCGAGGCCCGACAGCCAACGGTCCAGATCCTCGCTGCGCAGGGCATCCAGCGGAACGGCTTCAGCCTGCTGGCGCGCGAAGGTCATGGATGCAGCGGCGATGCCGGGCAAGGGTGCGGATGGGGGCATGGGTGGCTTTCCTTGGTTCCTGCTGCCACCCTACCCGGGCTGGCGCGACCTGCAACCCCCCGCAACCCCCGCCGCGCACCCCCGCCGCAAAGGTGGCGCCGCGTCATTCCTTTCGCACCGCCGGTTCGCCGGTTTTCCGGCGCGCCGGAGCGACGCCGGGGCCGGGGCCAGGGCCGGGGCCAGTGCCGGGGCCGGGGCCGCTCAGGAACCGGACAGGTCTTGCAGGTCCCACACCTGCATCAGCGAATCCTCACCGATGCGCACCAGGCGGGCCACCGTGGCGGCCAGCGCCACATCGTTGTTGCGCGAACGCGCCGGACGAGCCAGCCAGCCGACATCGCGCGCAACCCGGCTGAGGCCGGGCATGCCCACATGGGCCGCAATCCGCGCCACCACGGCGGCCGCCTCGACGACGTCGCCCATCCGTGCGCGCCCGTAGTTCTTGTGCACCCTCGCCAGTTGCACCGCCAGTTCCTCCATCGCGCGCGACACCATGTCGTCTGCGCCACGCGGACCCAGCCGCGCGACAATCTCTGCCAGCCGCACCTTGTCCAGGCGCACCGGCTCGCTATGGCGCAATTCGTGAATCATCTTTCACCCCGTAATTCGTCCCGACCCGAAAGCAGCCTGCAGCATGTCTCTCAAGAAATCGTTGAGAGCGGCGGTCGAATCCGTTCGAATTCTCCCCAATTCGGCCGGTGACATGGCCCCGCGCGAAACCGCCCGGACACCGGAGTGATCCAGATGATCGAAACAAGCCCCCTGTCCGCGGATCTGTTGGCAAGTTATCGCGGCTGGAAGGCAACGGCCGGCGAAGAGAACAGGGCCGGGTTCCGCCGCCTGGCGGACATCGGTCAGAGCCCGCGCGCGATGGTTGTTTCATGCTGCGACAGCCGGGGCCATGTCACCGCGATCTTCGCCGCCGATCAGGACGCCTTCTTCATTCACCGCAACATTGCCAACCTGGTGCCGCCGCACGCGCCCGATGGCACCTGCCACGCAACCTCGGCGGCGATCGAATTTGCGGTCCCCTCGCTCAGGGTCGCGAATCTGGTGGTTCTGGGCCATTCCGGTTGCGGCGGCGTGAAAGGCTGTCACGACATGTGCTCGGGCAAGGCGCCGCAGCTTGACCAGGGCGCCAGCTACCCTGGCCGCTGGATGGACCTGCTGCGCCCGGGATACCGGCGCGTTGCCGGCATCGCGGACGAATCGCGCCAGATCCGGGCGCTGGAAAAGGAGGCGGTGCCGATTTCGCTGGAAAACCTGGTGACCTTCCCTTTCGTGCGCCGGGCGGTCGAAGACGAATTGCTGATGCTGCACGGACTCCGGATCGACATCGGCACCGGCGGGCTTGAACAGTTCTCCCCCGAAAAGGGGGGGTCGTGCCCATCTGACCCGGCCGGGCCGGTGCCGTTTTCCTTCTTCCTTCCCGCAGGGAAAACGACCCGAAATCCTTGAAGGATATCGCCCGCCTCAGCCCTTTTTCAGCACCTCGCGCCCCAGAAGCTCGGCAATCTGCACCGCGTTCAGCGCCGCGCCCTTGCGCAGGTTGTCGGAAACGCACCACAGGTTCAGCCCGTTGTCTATGGTGCTGTCCTGGCGGATACGGCTGATGAAGGTGGCATAATCGCCGACGCATTCGACCGGGGTCACATAGCCGCCGTCCTCGCGCTTGTCGATCACGAGGATACCCGGCGCGGTGCGCAGGATCTCGCGGGCCTCGTCCTCGTCCAGAAAATCCTCGAACTCGATGTTCACCGCTTCCGAATGGCCGACGAACACCGGCACCCGCACGCAGGTCGCGCTGACCTTGATCGACGGATCGACGATCTTCTTGGTCTCGGCGACCATCTTCCATTCTTCCCGGGTTTCGCCCGACTCCATGAACACGTCGATCTGCGGGATCACGTTGAAGGCGATCTGCTTGGGAAACAGCCTGGGCGGCTTTTCATCGACCGGGTTGTAGATGGCCTTGGTCTGGTCCCACAACTCGTCCATCGCTTCCTTGCCGGCGCCCGATACCGACTGATAGGTGCTGACCACGACGCGCCTGATCCTGGCGCGATCGTGCAGCGGCTTCAGCGCCACCACCATCTGCGCGGTCGAGCAGTTCGGGTTGGCGATGATGTTCTTGCGCGCGTAATCGTGAACCGCCTGGGGGTTCACCTCGGGCACGATCAGCGGCACCTCGGGATCGTAGCGATAGAGCGACGAATTGTCGATCACCACGCAGCCCGCCCTGGCGGCCTTTGGCGCATATTTTTTGGTGGCGTCGGAACCGATGGCAAACAGCGCCATGTCCCAGCCGGTGAAGTCGAACGCGTCCAGATCCCGGATCGTCAGGGTCTTGTCGCCAAAGCTGACCTCGGTGCCCAGGGAACGACGGCTTGCCAGCGCGGCGATCTCGTCCACCGGAAAGGCGCGCTCTGCAAGGATGTTCAGCATTTCGCGGCCCACGTTTCCCGTGGCGCCTGCAACAGCGATTCGATAGCCCATGACGGCTCTCCTTGATCGTTCACCGGGGGCGGTGACTAAAGCAAAGCCGCACCGCTGGAAAGGCCAAATGCGACGGCTGCGCGCATCAGTTCACCCTGATACGGCGGTCACGCGCGGCAAGCTGCTCGACCCACCGCCTTTCCGCGGAGAAATCATGGGGCACCTGCGACGCCTTGCGCCGGCCGGTCAGCGACAGCGAGGCGAAGAAGTCGAACCCGAACAGTTCGATCGACTCCGCGCCCGAGCGCGACACGAAATCGATCATCATCAGCCCGGTTGTGGGCGGCGCGCCAAGCTTGTCGCGCAGGGCCTCGAACTCGGCCATCGGATACAGGAAGAAACCCGACCGCAGCGCCACCCACAGCGCCAGGCGCTTGCGCTTGTGCGACATCCACAGGATGCGCTGCGGGCGCAGCGTCGCGGCGCGCTCTTCCTTCAGCGTGGTGGCAAGTGCCAGCCAGTCGGTGCGCGTCCCGTGAGAGCGCGGATCCGGCATCGGCGCGCGGTTGATCCTGATCACAAGGTCGCAGCCGTCTATCGATGCGCCATGCGCCGTATCCGCAAGTGCCCGCGCGTTCCCCACGATCGCGACGCGGCGCTCGAGAAGCTCCGATTTCAGCGCCGCAACCGGATCGGACAACGCGCCAAGGATGGTGTCGTCGTTGCGTCGGCACGCCTGACGAAACCTCAGCCGCTGAACAAGCCCGACACGAAGCCCTCCCGGCCCATTCATGCACTCCTCCCTTTCGACGATGTTGACACGCGCAAATAATGCCGCGCGCCAGTCTGCCCGGTTCCGGCGGGAATTTCAAACTCTTGCCGTGCCGCCGCTCAGCGATTCGCGGTCAGTCACCGTCAAGAAGTTCGCGATAGACCTCGATCAGCGCACCGGCTTCGGACTCGATGCGAAAACGGGCCTCGACATGAGCGCGCGCGGCACGCCCCATGCGCGACAGGGCCTCTCGGTCGGCGGTCAGGGCGGCCAGGGCGCGGGCAAGTTCGGCCACGTTTCCGGCTTCCACAATCGCCCCGGTCTCGCCATCGACGATCTGGTCCTCGAAGGCACCGACCCGGCCGGCAACCGCCGGAACCCCGCAGGCCATCGCCTCCAGCGGGGTCAGGCCGAACCCCTCCCAGCGCGCCGGGGCAACGAACAGGTCCAGCGCCTGGAAGTGGCGCACCAGCTCGTCCCAGCCCACCTCGCCGCGAAAATGTACCCGCTCCTCCAGCCCGGCGGCACGCAGCTTGTCCATCTGGGCCTTCCAGTAGGCATCATTGTCCGGCGTGACCCGCCCGGTCAGCACCAGATCCATGTCGGGAAGGTCGTCTTTCAGGCGCACGAAGGCATCGACCAGCACATCCACGCCCTTCTGGTGGCGGATGCGCCCGAAACATCCCACCAGCAGCCTGTCGGGCAGGCCCAGCGCGGCGCGCAGCGCAGCGCGTTCGGCGACCGGGCACAGCAACTGCGTATCGACCCCGTGCATGATGACCCGCGCCGGTCGTTCAAGGTAGCCCGCCGCCTTGGGCGAGGTTGCCACCACCGCGTCCATCTTCGCGATCAGCCACCTGGTGAAACCGCTGTGGTGGCGCTGCGCCGCGGAGGTGAACAGCAGGCGGTAGCGTCGGCGCAGCACATGGCGAAGGATCACGCCCAGCAGCATCTCGTTGTTGCGCCGCGCATGCCAGACTCGCCAGCGCCGGCGCGACAGCGTGGCCGCCTTCCACAGCGGTATGCGGGGGAGTTCGGGCGGCAGCCCCGGACCGGTGGCAACGATGCCGATGCCGCGCGCCTGGACCGGCAGCAGCCGGACCACGGTTGCGGTCACCCCGGACAGGCGGCGTTTCAGGTTGGGCGCGACGACCTCGATCTCGGCGGCGCGCAAGGGCGGGTTTTTCTGCATGGCGCGCTGTTACACCAAATTCGGGCAGGGCAAAACCGCCGATCAGCGCCCGACAGCCACATAACCGGTAAACCCGGCGCGCATCGCCTCTTCGCGCGAATAGACGTTGCGCAGGTCGGCCATCCGGGCGCTGGCCATTGCTGCCGCCAGGCGCTTCAGGTCGAGGGCCCGGAATTCGTTCCATTCGGTCAGGACCACCACCGCGTCGGCGCCGTCGCAGGCGGCATAGGCATCGTCAAGCCAGGCCACCCCCGGCAGCAGTTCCTCGCCCTCGGCGCGGCCCTTCGGATCAACCACGCGCACCCTTGCACCGCCACCGATCATCGCCGGCACGATGGTCAGCGAGGGGGCATCGCGCATGTCGTCGGTGTTCGGCTTGAAGGTCACGCCCAGCACGGCAACCGTCTTGCCGTTGAAGCTGCCGTCGCACAGGTCGCGCACCTTTTCCACCATGCGTTGCTTGACCTCGTTGTTGACCTTGATCACCGTTTCGGTGATCTGCATGGGCACCGCATGTTCCTGCCCGATCCGGGCCAGGGCGCTGGTGTCCTTGGGAAAGCACGAGCCTCCGAAGCCGGGCCCGGCATGCAGGAACTTGTTGCCGATACGCCCGTCCAGCCCCATGCCCTTGGAAACCTGTTTCACATCGGCGCCGACGCGCTCGCAAAGGGCGGCGATCTCGTTGATGAAGGTGATCTTGGTGGCCAGAAAGGCATTGGCCGCGTATTTCGTCATCTCGGCGCTTTCCACATCGGTCACGACGATGGGGAATTCGCGCAGGAACAGCGGCCGGTAGATTTCGCTCATCACTTCGCGCGCGCGCGCGCTTTCCACCCCGACCACCACGCGGTCCGGCCGCATGAAATCGTCGATGGCCGCGCCTTCGCGCAGAAACTCCGGGTTCGAGGCGACGTCGAAATCCGCCCCGGGGTTGGCGGCAGATATGATCTCCCTGACCTTTCGGTTGGTGCCGACCGGGACGGTCGATTTCGTCACCACGACGGTGTAGTCGCACAGCGCCCGGGCGATGTCGCGCGCGGCCTCGAAGACATATGTCAGGTCCGCATGCCCGTCCCCGCGCCGGGTCGGCGTGCCCACGGCGATAAACACCGCATCCGCCTCGCAGACCGCATCGGCCAGGTTTTCGGTAAAGTCCAGACGCCCGGCCCGGACGTTGCGCGCCATCAGATCGTCAAGACCCGGTTCGTAGATCGGCACCTCGCCGCGCCGCAACCTGGCGATCTTTTCCGCGTTCTTGTCAACGCAGACGACTTCGTGCCCGAAATCGGAAAAACAGACGCCAGAGACCAGGCCGACATAGCCGGTTCCGATCATCGCAATTTTCATGGTCCGCCCTCAAATGATGTTGATCCTGAAATCAGGTGCTGTGCCGTGGGATGAACCAACCCGTGCAGCCTGTCAACGAAATCGGCGCGCCGGTCGGGCTCCGGGCGCGGCCTGTGGACAATCGCGCATCCTGCACCCGTTTGTCGGACAACGCCCGAAGCACGACGCGCCAGACAGCCGAAGGCGAACGGCAACGGGCAACCGGCAACCGGCGCGTGTCAGATTTCCTCAAGCTGTCGGTTGTGCTCTTCCACCTGGGCGATGCGGCGCCGCGCCCGGGCGCCGCCGCGTGCAACCACCATGCCGATGATCGTCTCGGTCAGAACCAGCGTCGCGGCAAAGCTGGAAAAGAACTGCGGGCTTTCGCTGGGAACGACGAAGCCGATATCGGCATGTTCCAGCGCGTCGCAGGCGCGGGTATCGGTCAGCACGATGACGAATGCCCCCTGCCTTGCGGCCATCTGGGCGGCCCGGATCGAACAGCGCGCAAAAGGCGGCTTCGTGATCACCAGCAGGACATCCCCCGGGCCGAAATCGGCCAGGACGCTGCCCATGGAGGCGCCCTTCTGCGCGGCAATCCGCCATTTGGTGCTGAAAAAGTTCGCCATGTAGGCCATGTATTCGACAACACCGGCCGAACCGAGCGCGCCGACCAGAACCACGTTGCGCGCCTTGTGCAGCCTGTCCACCGCCTGTTCCAGCTTGTCGCGGTCCAGGGATTGCGACATGTTCACGATGTTCTCGATACAGGCTTCGGACTGGCGCAGAAGCAACGGCGGCAGCGTGTTCCGGCGCTCTTCGGCCTGCAGCTGTTCGACCTTGTGTGAAAAGCTGCTGAGACTGCGGCCCACGGCGGCGCGCGACAACTCGCGCAGTTCTTCGTAGCAGCCGAACCCCAGCGCGCGTGCCAGGCGGGAAAACGTTGCCGGAGGCAGGCCGCTGCGGCTGGCCACCGAACGCAGGCTGCGGGTTGCAATCTCGACCGGGTTTTCGGCCACGTAGTCCGCCGCCTCGCGCAATCTGGCGCTCAGGGAAGCGTATTCGCGCGCAAGCGTGGTCTCGAACAATTCCGTGGGTCGCATCGACTCACACTCTTGAAACACGTTTCCCCCGGGTGTTTCATTTGTTTCGCCTATTGTCAACCCGGGAAACATATGTTTCAGATTGATTCGCCAACGCAGTTGACCAGGGCAAATGACGGGTGGAGCCATGTCGCATGTTTTCCCGCGCCAGCCGGGCGCATCCCTGCCCGTCGCGGTTCGCGGCGAAGGCGTCTATCTTTACGATGCCGACGGCAAGAGCTATTTCGACGGCTCGGGCGGCGCGGCGGTCTCGTGCCTGGGCCATGGCGACCGGGCGGTAACGCAGGCGATCAAGCGGCAGCTTGACAGCATCGCCTTTGCCCATACCGGGTTTTTCACCTCGCAACCGGCCGAAGCCCTTGCCGATGCGCTGATCGCCCGCGCGCCGGGCGATCTGGACCGGGTCTATCTGGTGTGCGGCGGTTCGGAAGCGATCGAAGCCGCGCTGAAGCTCGCCCGGCAATACCATCTGGAAATGGGCGAACCGCAACGCCACCACATCATCGCCCGCCGGCAAAGCTACCACGGCAATACCCTTGGCGCGCTGGCAACCGGCGGCAACCTGTGGCGGCGCGAACCGTTCGCGCCGATGATGATCGACACCAGCCACATATCCCCCTGCTACGCCTACCGCGAGCGCCAGCCCGGCGAAAGCATCGAGGAATACGGCCTGCGCGCGGCAAACGAGCTGGAAGCGGAAATCCTGCGCGTCGGCCCGCAGAAGGTCATGGCCTTCGTCGCCGAGCCGGTGGTCGGCGCAACCCTGGGCGCGGTGCCGCCGGCGCCGGGATATTTCCGCCGTATCCGCGAGATATGCGACCGCTTCGGCGTGCTGCTGATCCTGGACGAAATCATGTGCGGCATGGGGCGCACCGGAACGTTGTTTGCCTGCGAACAGGACGGCGTGGCCCCCGATATCGCCACCGTCGCCAAGGGGCTGGGCGGCGGGTATCAGCCGATCGGGGCAATGCTGTGCTCGGCCCGGATCTTTCGCGCGATCGAAAAGGGATCGGGCTCTTTCAAGCACGGGCACACCTATGTCGGCCACCCCGTCGCCGCGGCGGCCGGGCTGGCGGTTCTGTCCAGGCTGACCTCGGACGGGATGATGGCGCATGTTGCGCGCATGGGGCGGCGGCTGCGCGACGAACTGCAGCGCGCCTTCGGCCAGCACCCCAACATCGGCGATATCCGCGGTCGTGGCCTGTTCATCGGGCTGGAGATCGTCGCGGACCGCACCACCAAAGCCCCCTTCGCCCCGGAAAAGGCGGTGCACAGCGCCATCAAGCACGCCGCGATGCAGGCGGGGCTGGTGTGCTATCCCATGGGCGGCACCATCGACGGGCGCCGCGGCGACCATGTCCTGCTGGCCCCGCCGTTCATCATGCAGGAAAGCCATGTCGACGAAATCGTCGGCAAGCTGGCGCAGGCGATCGGGGCCGTGCTGTGAGCGCGCCGCCGCCTCTGCCGCCATTGATGGTTGCGCCCAACGGCGCGCGGCGCACGCGCGCCGACCACCCGGCGCTGCCCCTCACCCTGGCCGACCTGATCGCAACCGCGCGCGAATGCCGGGAAGCCGGGGCACAGGCCATCCATCTGCACCTGCGCGACTCGGGCGCGCGACATGTGCTTGACGCCGGGCTCTATCGCGAAGCGCTGGCGGAATTCGCCGCCTCGCTTCCGGGCTTTGCGGTCCAGATCACGACCGAGGCGGCGGGCATCTACACGGCCGCGCAGCAGCGCGATATCCTGCTTGCCTCGGGCGCGCGCCTGGCCTCGGTCTCGATCCGCGAAATCACCTCAGACGGTGACATGGACGCAACCCGCGCCGTCTTCGAGGAGGCCCGCGAAAGGGGCATCGCGGTGCAGCACATCCTCTACGATTCGTCCGATCTTGCATTGCTGGAAACGGTGCTGACACGCGAACGCTTCGCGGACCCGGCGCTGCAGCTGCTTTTCGTGCTGGGACGCTACCACGAAGGCCGGCGCGGCGAACCGGCCGACCTCGAGCCCTTTCTTGACCGCCTGAGCCGCTGCGCCATCCGCCCCGACTGGGCGGCCTGCGCCTTCGGAACGGGCGAAACCGCCTGCCTGGTCCGGGCGCACCAGGCGGGGGGCAAGCTGCGCATCGGATTCGAGAACTCCCTGTGGCACGACGACGGCAGCATCGCAC
>JALSRF010000230.1 GCA_026984895.1 Paracoccaceae bacterium | reverse complement strand
CGGCATCAGCTGCATCATCGCCGCCGGCACGGCCTTCCAGACGGCCCTGCCCGCGCCCGGCACCAAGGACCCGGACGCCTGAGGCGCGGGGTTTCGCACCCCGCCCCCGGTTTCGCACCCCGCCCCTGCCGCGCCCCTCCCGTCCCACCTCCCCTCGCCTGCGGTTTCGGGGTGACTTTGCGCCGCTGGCCGGCACGCACGCCAACCCGCGCGGGCAATCCGCCCGGCCCGCTCTCGGGCAAGGCGCGGGGCCGCGCGGCCCGGGCTTTCTGCATCGCGGCACCCTTGCGCAATCGGCGCCAAATGGCTAGGCAACCCGCAGGACCACGACCAGGACCGCGCGCGCGACAACCCATGAGGACGGAGACCGAAACCATGTCCAGACCCAGAATAGCTCTTATCGGTGCCGGCCAGATCGGCGGCACGCTTGCCCATCTTGCGGTGACCCGGGAACTGGGCGATGTCGTCCTGTTCGACATCGCCGAGGGCATCCCGCAGGGCAAGGCGCTTGACCTTGCCGAGGCCGGGCCGGCCGGCGGGTTCGATGCGGCACTCAAGGGCACCAACGACTACGCCGACATCGCCGGGGCCGATGTGTGCATCGTCACCGCCGGCGTGCCGCGCAAGCCGGGGATGAGCCGCGACGACCTGCTGGGCATCAACCTGAAGGTCATGAAGGCGGTGGGCGAAGGCATCAAGGCGCATGCGCCCGACGCCTTCGTGATCTGCATCACCAATCCGCTGGATGCGATGGTCTGGGCGCTGCGCGAATATTCCGGCCTGCCGCATGAAAAGGTCTGTGGCATGGCCGGGGTGCTGGACTCGGGGCGGTTCCGGCATTTCCTGAGCCTGGAATTCGGCGTGTCGATGCGCGATGTCACTGCCTTCGTGCTGGGCGGGCATGGCGACACGATGGTGCCGCTGCCGCGCTACTCGGCGGTCGGCGGCATCCCGCTGCCCGACCTGGTGGAGATGGGCTGGACCACGCAGGACAGGCTGGATGCGATCATCCAGCGCACCCGCGACGGCGGTGCCGAGATCGTGGGGCTGCTCAAGACCGGCTCGGCCTTCTACGCCCCGGCCACATCGGCCATCGAAATGGCGGAAGCCTACCTGAAGGACCAGAAGCGCGTCCTGCCCTGCGCCGCCTGGGTGGAGGGCGCGCTCGGGCTTGAGGGCATCTATGTCGGGGTGCCCACGATCATCGGCGCCGGGGGCATTGAAAAGGTGGTGGACATCCGCCTTGACCGGGAAGAACAGGCCATGTTCGACAAGTCCGTGGAGGCGGTCAAGGGGCTGGTCGAAGCCTGCAGGGGAATCGACCCGAATCTGGGCTGAGCCGCGCCAGACCCGAAACCGCGGCCGCGCCGGCGGCCGCAGCCTTTCCCGCCGGCCTTCCGCCTTTTGTGATCACGGCAATGAAGCGTGTGATCACAAAAGGCGCCGATCATGATTTCTTTACCATTTCAGAGCCAAAAACCGTTTCTTCATGGTTTTGCTGTGTGCAAGTAGATCAGCGAACGCCACAAGCACGAAAGCGACTCCATGAACATCCACGAGTATCAGGCGAAGGCGCTGCTGCGCGACTACGGCGCACCGGTGTCTGATGGCCGCGTCGTCCTGCGCGCGGAAGAGGCCAAGACCGCGGCCGGGCAACTGGATGGTCCGGTCTGGGTGGTCAAGGCCCAGATCCACGCCGGCGGCCGCGGCAAGGGGCATTTCAAGGAGGCCGACGCCGGCGAAAAGGGCGGCGTGCGCGTCACCCGCTCGGTCGAGGAAGCGGCCGAGGAAGCGGCCCGCATGCTGGGGCGCACCCTTGTCACCAAACAGACCGGCCCTTCCGGCAAGCAGGTCAACCGGGTCTATATCGAGGACGGGGCGAACATCGCCCGGGAATTCTACCTCGCGCTTCTTGTGGACCGGCAGACCAGCCGCATTTCCTTCGTCTGTTCGACCGAGGGCGGCATGGACATCGAGGAAGTCGCCGCCACGGCGCCGGAGAAGATCCTGTCGTTCAGCGTCGATCCGGCCACCGGATACCAGGGCTTTCACGGCCGGCGCATCGCCTTTTCCCTGGGGCTGGAGGGGCGGCAGGTCAAGCAGTGCGTTGCCCTGATGGGCACGCTTTACCGCCTGTTCAACGACAAGGATTGCGAGATGCTGGAAATCAACCCGCTGATCCTGACCGAAGAGGGCGAACTGCGCTGCCTCGACGCCAAGATGGGCTTCGACGGCAACGCCATCTGGCGCCACCCCGACATCGCCGCGCTGCGCGACGAGACCGAGGAAGACCCCAAGGAACTGGAAGCCTCGAAATTCGACCTGAACTACATCGCTCTCGACGGCGAGATCGGCTGCATGGTCAACGGTGCCGGGCTGGCAATGGCGACCATGGACATCATCAAGCTTTACGGCTCGTCTCCGGCGAACTTCCTTGACGTGGGCGGCGGCGCGACGCGCGAAAAGGTGACCGAGGCGTTCAAGATCATCACCTCGGACCCGCATGTCAAAGGCATCCTGGTCAACATCTTCGGCGGCATCATGCGCTGCGACGTGATCGCCGAAGGGGTGGTGGAAGCCGTGAAGGAGGTCGGGCTGAAGGTGCCGCTGGTGGTGCGCCTCGAAGGCACGAATGTCGAAAAGGGCAAGCAGATCATCAACGATTCCGGGCTGAACGTGATCGCGGCCGACGATCTGGCGGACGCCGCCGAGAAGATCGTGAAAGCGGTGAAAGGGTAGGAAAATGGCCATTCTCGTAGACGAAAACACCCGCGTCATCTGCCAGGGTTTCACCGGCAGCCAGGGCACCTTTCACTCGGAACAGGCGATCGCCTACGGCACCAGGATGGTCGGCGGCGTGACCCCGGGCAAGGGCGGGCAGGAGCACCTGGGCCTGCCGGTGTTCAACTCGGTGCACGAGGCGGTGGACAGGACCGGCGCCGATGCGACGGTGATCTACGTGCCGCCCCCCTTTGCCGCCGATTCGATCCTTGAGGCCATCGACGCCGAAGTGCCGCTGATCGTGGCCATCACCGAAGGCATCCCGGTGCTCGACATGATGCGGGTGAAACGCGCGCTCGAAGGCTCGGCCAGCACGCTGATCGGGCCGAACTGCCCCGGCGTGATCACGCCCGACGCCTGCAAGATCGGGATCATGCCCGGCAACATCTTCAGGCGCGGAAGCTGCGGGGTGCTGTCGCGCTCGGGCACGCTGACCTACGAGGCGGTAAAACAGACCACCGACGCCGGGCTCGGGCAGTCCTCGGCCGTGGGCATTGGCGGCGATCCGATCAAGGGATGCGAACATATCGACATCCTGGAAATGTTCCTGGCCGACGAGGAAACCGCCAGCATCATCATGATCGGCGAAATCGGCGGCTCGGCCGAGGAAGACGCGGCGCAGTTCCTGATCGACGAGGCCAGGAAGGGCCGCAAGAAGCCGGTCGCCGGTTTCATCGCCGGGCGCACCGCGCCCCCGGGCCGGCGCATGGGGCATGCGGGGGCGATCGTCTCGGGCGGAAAGGGCGGCGCCGAGGACAAGATCGAGGCCATGAAGGCCGCCGGCATCGTCGTGGCCGACAGCCCCGCCGGGCTGGGCGAGGCGGTGCTGAAGGCGATCGGATAGGGGGGGTGCAGGGTGCCCATCTATCAACATGACGGCGCGTTGCACTATTTCGCGCATGTGCCCAAGGCCGGGGGCCGGTCTGTCGAAGACTACCTGCGCCGACGTTTCGGGGTGCTTTCGATGATCGATGACGGCCACCACGACCGCGACCGCCGCAGCACCTGGCTGCGCACCACCCCCCAGCACGTTGCGGTGAAGGATCTCGAGGTTCTGTTTTCCATCGACTGGTTCGCCTCGATATTCGCAGTGGTGCGCCACCCGATCGCGCGCCTGGTGTCCGCCTTCAATTTCCAGTCCACGGTCTGGCGGCAGATCCCGGTGGGCATGAGCTTTGCCGAATGGTTCGACGAATACCGCGCGCTGTCGCGGATATACCCTTATTACTACGACAACCACCTGCGCCCGCAGGTCGATTTCGTGCCCGAAGGGGCGCGCGTTTTCCGGCTTGAGGACGGGCTTGACACGCTGGTTGAATGGCTGGATCAGGTCACGGGCTCGACCGCGCCGGGCCTGGACATCAGCCATGTCAATGCCTCGCGCCCGGCCCGGGGCGCCGGTTACCGGACCGAACCGCTGCCGCAGGATGCACTTGGCGCCATCGCCGAGCACTACGCCGCGGATTTCGAACGTTTCGGCTATGCGCCCGATGCCGCCGGACGCGCCTTCGCCCTCTACATGCCCACCGGCCGCCGCCCGGCCGGCAACGAACGCCGCCGCCTGCGCGGGCGCTCGCTGTGGGGGCGCCGTTTGTGGCGCCAGCTGGTGGAACGCACCGGTCGACCGGTCTTCATGTTCTGAAAGAGACGATGCCACCATGACCCCCGACTGCCCACAGCCCCGCGCCCCCGGCCAACCCGCACGCCCAACACCTCGGAGGTGACACGATGACCGAACAGAGTCCCAACGATCAGTTCCGCGCCTCGTCCTTTCTGCAGGGGCACAATGCCGCCTACATCGAACAGCTTTATGCGCGTTACGCCAACGATCCTTCGGCGGTGGACGAGATGTGGCAGGAGTTCTTCCGGCAGCTCGGCGACAGCCCCGCCGACGCCCGCGCCGAGGCCAGCGGCCCCAGCTGGGCCCGCACCGACTGGCCGCCGGCACCCGACGACGAACTGACCGCCGCGCTTGACGGGCAATGGCCGCAGGAGCCCGCAAAAGCGGCGGAAAAGATCCGCGCCAGGGCCGAGGAAAAGGGCGGCAAGCTGACCGACGAGATGGTGCGCCAGGCGGTTCTGGACAGCATCCGCGCGCTGATGATCATTCGCGCCTACCGGATTCGCGGCCACCTGGCGGCCGATCTGGACCCGCTGCGCATGCGCGACGTGGCCCATCACCCCGAACTGGACCCGGCCTCCTACGGGTTCAGCGAGGCCGACATGGACCGGCCGATCTTCATCGACAACGTGCTGGGCCTTGAAATCGCGACGATGCGCCAGATCATCGACATCGTGCGTCGCACCTACTGCGGCACCTTCGCGCTGCAGTACATGCATATTTCCGACCCGGAACAATCGGCCTGGCTCAAGGAGCGGATCGAAGGCTACGGCAAGGAAATCCAGTTCACCCGCGAGGGCCGCAAGGCGATCCTGAACAAGCTGGTCGAGGCCGAGGGCTTCGAAAAATTCCTGCACGTCAAGTACATGGGCACCAAGCGCTTCGGGCTTGACGGCGGCGAAAGCCTGATCCCGGCGATGGAACAGATCATCAAGCGCGGCGGCGCGCTGGGGGTCAAGGAAATCGTCATCGGCATGCCGCACCGCGGCCGCCTTTCGGTTCTGGCCAACGTCATGGGCAAGCCCTACCGCGCCATTTTCAACGAGTTTCAGGGCGGCAGCTTCAAGCCCGACGACGTGGACGGATCGGGCGATGTGAAATACCACCTGGGCGCCAGTTCCGACCGCGAATTCGACGGCAACAGGGTGCACCTCAGCCTCACCGCCAACCCCAGCCACCTCGAGGCCGTCAACCCGGTGGTTCTGGGCAAGGCGCGCGCCAAGCAGGGGCAGTTGAACGACGCCGAGCGCAGCGCCGTTCTGCCGGTGCTGCTGCACGGCGATGCCGCCTTCGCCGGGCAGGGCATCGTTGCCGAATGTTTCGGCCTGTCCGGGCTGACCGGCCACCGCACCGGCGGCACCGTGCACATCGTGGTGAACAACCAGATCGGCTTTACCACGGCGCCGCATTTCAGCCGCTCGTCGCCCTATCCCACCGACATCGCGCTGATGGTCGAGGCGCCGATCTTCCATGTGAACGGCGACGACCCGGAAGCGGTGGTGCACGCCGCCAAGGTGGCCACCGAGTTCCGCCAGAAATTCCACAAGGACGTGGTGATCGACATCTTCTGCTACCGCCGCTTCGGCCATAACGAAGGCGACGAACCGATGTTCACCAACCCGCTGATGTACAAGCGGATCAAGAAGCAGAAAACCACGCTGCAGCTCTACACCGAGCGCCTGGTCAAGGACGGGCTGATCCCCGAGGGCGAGATCGAGGACATGAAGGCCGCCTTCCAGGCGCATCTGAACGACGAGTTCGAGATCGGCAAGGACTACAAGCCCAACAAGGCCGACTGGCTGGACGGGCGCTGGTCGCATCTCGACAAACACGGCGAGGAATACCAGCGCGGCGAAACCGCCATCCGGCCCGATACCATGGCCGAAATCGGCCAGGCGCTGACCACGCTGCCCGAAGGCTATCCGGTGCACCGGACCGTCGCCCGGCTGCTGAAGACCAAGGCGGAGATGTTCGACTCCGGTCAGGGCTTCGACTGGGCCACGGCCGAGGCGCTGGCCTTCGGCTCGCTTCTTGCCGAAGGCTATGGCGTGCGCCTGGCCGGGCAGGACAGCACGCGCGGCACCTTCAGCCACCGCCATTCCGGGATCGTGAACCAGGAAACCGAAGAACGCTATTATCCGCTGAACCACATCCGCGCGGGGCAGGCCCATTACGAGGTCATCGATTCGATGCTGTCGGAATACGCGGTTCTGGGCTTCGAATACGGCTACAGCCTGGCCGAACCCAACGCGCTGGTGCTCTGGGAAGCGCAGTTCGGCGATTTCGCCAATGGCGCGCAGATCATGTTCGATCAGTTCATTTCGTCGGGCGAACGCAAGTGGCTGCGCATGTCGGGCCTTGTCTGCCTGCTGCCCCACGGCTTCGAGGGGCAGGGCCCGGAACACAGTTCGGCCCGGCTGGAACGCTTCCTGCAGATGAGCGCCGAAGACAACTGGATCGTCGCCAATTGCACCACGCCGGCCAACTATTTCCACATCCTGCGCCGGCAGATTCACCGCTCGTATCGAAAGCCGCTGATCCTGATGGCCCCGAAATCGCTGCTGCGCCACAAGCTGGCCGTCTCTGCGGCGGAGGACTTCGTCATCGGCTCCAGCTTTCACCGCGTACTGTGGGACGACGCCCAGAAGGGCCACAGCGAAACCGCCCTGCTGAGCGACGAAAGGATCCGCCGCGTGGTGATGTGTTCGGGCAAGGTCTACTACGATCTGCTGGCCGAACGCGATGCGCGGGGCATCGAGGATATCTACCTGCTGCGCATCGAACAGTTCTACCCGTTTCCGGCGCTGTCGATGGTCAAGGAACTGTCGCGCTTCAAGCAGGCCGAAATGGTCTGGTGCCAGGAAGAACCCAAGAACCAGGGCGCCTGGAGCTTCATCGAACCCAACATCGAATGGGTCCTCGGGCGCATTGACGCCCGGCACACGCGGCCGCGCTATGTCGGCCGCCCGGCCTCTGCATCGCCGGCCACCGGCCTTGGCAAGACACACAAGGCGCAGCAGGAAACGCTGGTCGATACCGCTCTTACCATCGAAGGATAAGCAACATGTCCACAGAAGTCCGCGTTCCCACTCTGGGTGAAAGCGTAACCGAGGCCACCGTCGCCACATGGTTCAAGAAACCGGGCGAACCGGTCGCTGTCGATGAAATGCTGTGCGAACTGGAAACCGACAAGGTGACGGTCGAAGTGCCGGCCCCGGTCGCGGGCGTCCTGGGGCAGATCGTTGTCGCCGAAGGCGAAACCGTCGGTGTCGATGCCCTGCTGGCCACGATCGAGGAAGGCGCCACCGCAACCGCCGCGCCGCAGACGCCGGAACCGGTGGCGGCCGACACCGCCCCCCCCTCTTCGGCCGCCGCCACCGATGCCGCCCCCGTCGCTGCTACCGCCGCTGCCACCGCCCCGGGCAAGGATGTCGAGGACGCCCCCTCGGCGAAAAAGGCGATGGCCGAGGCCGGCCTGAGCCCGGACCAGGTGACCGGCACCGGACGCGACGGCCGGGTGATGAAAGAGGACGTGGCGCGCGCGCTTGAAACGGTGTCCGCTGCCCCGACGCCGCCCGCCGCGCCAGCGCCGGGCGCCGGGGCGCCCCGTGCCCCGGTCAGCGCCGAGGATGCCTCGCGCGAGGAACGGGTCAGGATGACGCGCCTGCGCCAGACCATCGCGCGCCGCCTGAAAGAAGCGCAGAACACCGCCGCCATGCTCACCACCTATAACGAGGTGGACATGTCCGCGGTGATGGATCTGCGCCGCGAATACAAGGACCTGTTCCAGAAGAAGCACGGGGTCAAGCTGGGCTTCATGTCGTTTTTCGCCAAGGCCTGCATCCACGCGCTGCGCGAAGTGCCCGATGTCAATGCCGAGATCGACGGGACCGACGTGGTCTACAAGAACTTCGTGCATCTGGGCATCGCCGTGGGCACGCCGACGGGGCTGGTGGTGCCGGTGATCCGCAATGCCGATGCCATGTCCTTTGCCGGGATCGAAAAGGCGGTCGCCGAAATGGGCGCGCGCGCGCGCGACGGCAAGCTTTCGATGGCCGAGCTTCAGGGCGGCACCTTCACCATCTCCAACGGCGGCGTCTACGGTTCGCTCATGTCCTCGCCCATCCTGAACCCGCCGCAGTCGGGCATTCTGGGGATGCACAAGATCCAGGAGCGCCCGGTCGCGATCAACGGCGAGGTGGTGATCCGCCCGATGATGTATCTTGCGCTCAGCTACGATCACCGCATTGTCGATGGCAAGGGCGCGGTAACCTTCCTTGTGCGCGTCAAGGAAGCGATCGAAGATCCGCGCCGACTGCTCATGGACCTGTGATGATCACCCCCGAAACCTCCACGAAAGGCGACAGTCGCGATGCTTGACAACGAACTTTCCATTCTGGCGCTCTACGGGCTTCTCGTCGCGCTTTCCATCCTGTTGCAGACCACGGGCGCGCTTGGCCAGCTGGGCATGGACTACCTGTTGTCGTCGCGCGACGAACAGCGCCCGACAACCGGCATCACCGGACGCATCGGACGCGCGGTCAACAACTCGGCCATTGCCATGGCGCTGTTTGCCCCGGCAATCCTGATCCTCGCCGCCCGGGACGGTTTCAGCCCCGCGACCCTGCATGCGGCGCAGGTGTTTCTGCTTGCGCGTGTCATCTACCTGCCGGCCTATGCCTTCGGCATCACCGGCCTGCGCACACTCGCCTGGCTGGCCGGGTTCGCGGCCACGATTACGCTGTATTTTCTCGGTCTGTGAACCGGAGTATTCCACGCAAGAAAGGCTCCTCAGATATGGCAAGTTACGACGTGATCATCATCGGCGCCGGCCCGGGCGGCTATGTCTGCGCCATCCGCTGCGCCCAGCTGGGCCTGAAAACCGCCGTGGTCGAGGGGCGCGAAACCCTTGGCGGCACCTGCCTGAACGTCGGCTGCATCCCCTCCAAGGCGCTGCTGCACGCCACCCACGCCCTGCACGAGGCCGAACACGACTTTGCCAGGATGGGGCTGAAGGGCAAGTCCCCCTCGGTCGACTGGCCGCAGATGCAGGCCTACAAGGACGATGTCGTCGGCCAGAACACCAAGGGCATCGAGTTCCTGTTCAAGAAGAACAAGATCGACTGGCTGAAGGGCTGGGGCGCGATCCCGGCGCCGGGCCGGGTCAAGGTGGGCGACGAGGTGCACGAAGCGAAGAACATCGTCATCGCCACCGGGTCTGAAAGCACGTCGATCCCCGGCGTTGAAATCGACGAAAAACGGGTGGTCTCCTCCACCGGCGCGCTGTCGCTGGCGAAACCGCCGCGCAAGATGGTGGTGATCGGCGCCGGCGTGATCGGGCTGGAGATGGGCTCGGTCTATGCGCGGCTCGGGGCCGAGGTGACGGTGGTCGAATACCTCGACACCATCGCCCCGGGAATGGACGGGGACGTGCAGAAGACCCTGCAGAGAATCCTGAAGAAACAGGGGCTTCAGTTCATCCTCGGCGCCGCGGTGCAAGGCGTGACCAGCACCAGGACCAGGGCCAGGGTCACCTGCCAGCTGAAAAAGGACGGTTCGCAAACGGTGCTGGATGCGGATGTCGTGCTGGTCGCCACCGGGCGCAGGCCGTTTACCGACGGGCTCGGGCTCGATGCGCTTGGCGTCACCATGACCGAGCGCGGCCAGATCGCCACCGACGCGCACTGGGCCACCAGCATCCCCGGCATCTACGCCATCGGCGACGCCATCGCCGGCCCGATGCTGGCCCACAAGGCCGAGGACGAAGGCATGGCCGTGGCCGAGGTGCTGGCCGGCCGGCAGGGCCATGTGAACTACGCGGTGATCCCCGGCGTGATCTACACCACGCCCGAGGTCGCCAGCGTCGGCGAAACCGAAACGGCGCTCAAGGAGGCGGGCCGCGCCTGCAAGGTGGGCAAGTTCCCCTACATGGGCAACGCCCGCGCCAAGGCGGTGTTCCAGGCCGAGGGCTTCGTGAAGATCATTGCCGATGCCCGGACCGACCGCATCCTGGGCGCCCATATCATCGGCCCGGCGGCGGGCGAACTGATCCACGAGGTCTGCGTGGCGATGGAGTTCGGCGCCTCGGCCGAGGACCTGGCGCTGACCTGCCATGCCCATCCGACCTGGTCGGAAGCGGTGCGCGAAGCGGCGCTTGCCTGCGGCGACGGCGCGATCCACGCCTGATCCGGCCGCCATGGCGGCGGGGCTGAAACCTTTCGCCTGTCGCTGATGGTCGGAGTCGGCGCTTCGCCCCAACCGGGGGCGGGTGCATGGCCGGGCGGGTGCACGGCCGGGCGGGCACATGGACGGGCGGGCACATGGACGGGCGGGCACATGGACGGGCGCTGGCGCGCGCCCGGCACGGCAGGCGCGATCCGGCGCGACAGGTGCCAGGGTCAGGACCCGTTGATCGGACGCGCGATCGGGCACGCGCAGTTTGACGGTTCTGTTCGCCGAACAGGCGCAGACCCGAACAAGCAGCAGCGCCATTTCAAGGGGCTGGAGGGCATTCGCGGGGCAGATCCGCCCCCCTTCGGGCGTCATCGGACCGATGGTTCCTGAGCCGCAGCACTCACCGGGCTCGCGCCCATTGCGCATGACAGCGGTGCCGTGCGCGGCAAACGCGCCATCGGCGGCACAAGACGCCTGGTGCGGCATGTGACGTTTCAGGCCGCACGCATTGCAGCCCCCACAAGCCTGTTCTCAAACGCTTCGCGGGTCGCCTCCGCACCGCTGGAAAACCCCACAAGGTCGTTATCATCGCCGTCGCACGAAAGCTCGTCACCATCGTGAACGCCCTGTGCAAAACGCGCAGATCACGGGTGTGCCACAGGCCTCGTGAAAGACACAGTTGCTAGACCAGCAGCATCCTGAGCCCCTGGGTCACATCCGCGCGCACCGAAAGGCGCAGCCCCGGTTCGTCGCCCGCGCGCAGCGCCGCCACGATCGCGCGGTGATGCCGCGGCACGCCGGTGCGCTGCAGCCGGCCATAAAGGTTGCGCATGGTCGGGCCCAGTTGCAGCCAGACGGTTTCGGCCATGGCCAGCATCGCCGGCGCCTGCGCCCGCAGATAGAGGGTGCGGTGAAATTCGAGGTTGGTGCGAATGTAGCCCACCGCATCCCCCTTTGCGATCACCTCGGCCATGGCGCTGTTGATCGCATGCAGCCGGTCGTTGAGCGCCATATGCGCCCGCGGCAGGGCACGCGCCGCCAGTTCCGGCTCCAGCAGGGCCCGCAGCGCCGCCAGTTCCTCGATCCGTTCATTGCCCAGTTCCGGCGTGTTGACCCGGCCCGAGGCGGTCATAGACAGCGCCCCTTCGGCGGCAAGCCGGCGCACCGCCTCGCGCGCCGGGGTCATGGAGACGCCGTAATGCTGCGCGACCCCGCGAATGGTCAGCGCCTGGCCCGGCGGCAGTTCGCCATGCATGATGCGCTGGCGAAGCGTTCGGTATATCCGCTCATGCGCCGCAAGGTGGCTGTCGGCTGACCTGACCTGGCTGTTCATGGGGTATTGTGATCACAAAGGCAGATGCCGGTCAATCGCGAAAACGATAGCTTTGCAGGGCGGCACCGTTTTCCCTCAGCCACGACCGTAGCCGGCGATAGTCCGGGCACAGGGTTTCCACCAGGCGCCAGAACGCGCGCGAATGGTTCATCTCGCGCAGATGCGCCACCTCGTGCGCGGCGACGTAATCCAGCACCTCGGGCGGGGCCATGATCAGGCGCCAGGAAAACATCAGCCGGCCCTCCTGGGTGCACGAGCCCCAGCGCGAGCGCGTGTCTCGCAGGCTGAGCCGGGCAAAGCCGACCCCCAGCGCCAGCGCGTGGCGGTCACATGCCGGCGCCAGTTCCGCGCGTGCCGCCGCTTTCAGGAACCCGCCAAGGCGGGGCGCAATCCTGTCGGGCGGCCCGGGCACATGCAGGCAGCCGTCCTCGAAACGCACCGCCCGCCCGGCGCCGGCGACCAGCGGCACGGGCGTGCCGCGAAACGGCAGCATCTCGCCGATGGCCACCGGGCGCTCCGGCTGGCAGGCGGCAAGCTGCGCGCGGATCCAGCCCTCTTTTCGGTGCACGAAATCTAGGGCCGCGGCGCGGCGCGCCCGTTGCGGCATGGTCAGCGTCACCGCCCCGCCGCTGCGCGCCACGCGCAGGCTGAGCCGACGCGCCCGCGCATGGCGTTTCAACCTGATTTCAATCGGCGGCTCCCCCGCCAGAACATAATGCCCCATGCCCCGTTCCTAACGCCGCATCCGGGCAATTTGAACCGTCATGCACGCAATCCTCCAAATCCGCCCCGCCCCGGGCAAAAGGCTTTGACAGGGGCAATCGGTTGTGGCAGAGGGCGGGCAATCTCTGGAAATGACGCACGACGAAAGGGGTATGAAATGCCCAAGGAAGAATGGGGCACGAAACGTATCTGCCCGACAACCGGCAAGCGGTTCTACGACCTGAACAGACAGCCGATCGTCAGCCCCTACACCGGCGAGACGGTCGAACTGGACGCCAACACGCGCACCCGCGTTGCCATTGCCGAGAAACCCGAAGACCTGCCCGCCGATGACGTCGTTGCCGATGCGGACGCCCTGCTGGAAGACGCCGAGGTGATCGAGGACGATATCGATGATACCGTCCTGCCGGATGACGATGAAGACGACGCGGTGCCGCTCGAAGAGATCGCCGACGTCGCCGCGCCCGACGACGACAGTTGAGCTGCGCGCGCCGGGAAGGGAGATGCGTTTTTTCGCTTGATCTGCCCCGGCTCCTTCCATAGATACACCGGGCGCGGCGGCTGTCGCCGCAAGAACGGGGCCATAGCTCAGCTGGGAGAGCGCTTGCATGGCATGCAAGAGGTCGGGGGTTCGAGCCCCCCTGGCTCCACCATCCCTCCAACCATCCCCCCCCCGCAGTCGCACGCGCACGCGCAGCCGCGCCCGCGCGGCCAGGTGCGGCCAGGTCCTGTCGCCGCCGGGCCACGCCCGGCCGCAACGAAAGACGCCGGGCAGGACAGGAAAGGCAACGCG
>JALSRF010000229.1 GCA_026984895.1 Paracoccaceae bacterium | reverse complement strand
CGGACCGCGGCCTCGGGCGAAAGCCGCACGCTGCGGACGCGCGGGGGCGCCCGCCCTTCGGGGAGGGGCGCATGCGTCTGAGAGACCGGTTTCGCCGCTGGCTTCGGTTTCCGGCCCGGGTGCAGACGCGCGCCGCGCACGCCAAGCGGGGGCGCGTGGATCACGTGGTGATCCTCGACGGAACGTTGTCATCGCTCAGACCCGGCCAGGAGACCAACGCCGGGCTGGCCTATCGGCTGTTGTGCGAGGTCGCGCGCAGCCGGCCGGTATCCTTGCGCTACGAACAGGGCGTGCAGTGGCGCAGCTGGCGCGACCTGATTGCCGTTGCCGAAGGGCGCGGGATCAACGAACAGATCCGGCGCGCCTACGGGTTCATCGCCTCGCGCTACCGCCCGGGCGACCGGATATTCCTGCTCGGCTATTCGCGCGGGGCCTATGCGGTGCGTTCGCTGGCCGGCGCCATCGGCCGCCTCGGGCTGCTGCGTCCCGAATGCGCCACCGAACGCAACATCCGGCAGCTCTATCGCCACTATCAGCGCGACCCCGACAGCCCGAGCGCGCGGCGCTTCTCCGCGCGCAACTGCCACGAGGGAAAGGTCGAGATCGAAATGGTCGGGGTCTGGGACACGGTCAAGGCGCTTGGCATCCGCCTGCCGATCCTGTGGCGCGGCACGCCGGACAGACACGCCTTTCACGACACGCGCCTGGGCGACCATATCCGCCACGGGTTTCACGCCCTGGCGCTGAACGAAACCCGGCTGGCATACGCGCCGGTGCTGTGGACCAGCCGGCCCGGGTGGAACGGCGTGCTGGAACAGGTGTGGTTTCGCGGCGTCCATGCCGATATCGGCGGGCAGATCGAAGGCTATTCGGCCGCGCGTCCGCTGTCCAACATTCCCTTTGTCTGGATGATGGACAAGCTTGAAGGCTGCGGCCTGCCGTTGCCCGAAGGCTGGCGGGACCGGTTCCGGCAGGATGTGAACGCCCCCTCGGTGGGGTCGTTTTCGGGCTGGGGCGTGCTGTTCGTGATGCGCGCAAGGCGCACCATCGGCGCCGATCCGTCGGAATCGATCCATCCCAGCGTGCCGGATGCGATGCGCATTGTGCACGCGCCTGCTCCGCGCACCGCCCCCAGATAGGGCGCGCGAGGCCCCGCCCTGCGGGGGTCGCGCCGGCGGCCCGAAGACCGCCGGAAACGCGCATCGCGCGGTGAAATCAGGGCCCGTGACATTGCCCGTGAAAGGGCGCGCGACGCCCGCCCGCGCGCCGCAAAGGCGGGCAGCGGCATGGGAGATCCGGGGTCGGCGCTCAGGGCCGGGCCGGCGGCGCGGGCGGGCCGCGTGGAAGTTCGGCGAGGCCGGTCAGCGCCGCCGGCCGGGGATGGACGCATGCGGGCGCGCGGCGCAGGGGCCGGCGATGCCCGTGCCCGGCAAGACCAGCCCGGCGATGCCCGTGACCGACAAGGCCCGCCCGGCGATGCCCGCGCCCGGCAAGGCCCGCCCGGCAAGACCGGCCCGGCGAGACCAGTCCGACAAGAGCCGCCCGACAAGCCGGCCCGGCGAGACCAGGCGGCATACCCCCGTTTTCGTGCAGACGGCACCCAAGGGCTACGGGCGCAGGCGGGCGGCGCGGCGCATGCGCCGGCAGGAGCGTCGGAACCGGGCATCGCGCGGGTCGGAACACCACAGCGGCATCGCCAAAACCGCGGCTGCCCGGGCCCGCCTTGCGGCGCAGCCATATGCTCCATGGGCAGCCTGTCTGCGGTCTCCGCCCGCATGTCGCGCCGTGCCGGGGCGGCAGGCGGCGCCACCGGTTGCCCGCGCGCGCTCAGCCTGCCCGGGCATCGACGCCGGAAAGCGTCCCGGCCCTGGCGCGCGCCAGAATATCGGCCGTGACCAGGGTTGCCTTGCCGCGCCCGTTGCGCTTGGATTCGTAGAGCGCCGCATCCACGTCACTGAGCATCCGGTCCAGGTCGGGCGGATCGTAAAGGGTCGATGTGCTGACCCCGACGCTTCCGGAAATCCGGCAGGTGATGTCTTCGAAGGCGATCGGCTCTTCCAGGCGTTCGATGATCCGGTTGGCGATCGACAGCAGCCTGTCGGCATTGACCAGGTTTTCGAAGATCAGCACGAATTCGTCACCCCCGACACGCGCGACCGTGTCGCCTTCGCGCGTTGCCTCTTTCAGGATCGAAGCCGCGACCTGCAGCACATGATCGCCCGCGGCGTGACCGTGGGTGTCGTTCACCGACTTGAAGAAGTCGAGGTCCACATTCAGCAGACCGAAGGGCATGGCGCGCGACAGCAGGCGCGTGAACACCTGATCAAGCGCCCGGCGGTTGCGCAGGCCGGTCAGCGTGTCGGTCACGGCCAGGGTTTCGGCCGCGACCCGGGCCGCCTGCAGCCGTTCGTTCAGCCGCCGCGACTCCTCCATCACCGCATTCTTGGCCTCGACAAGGTAGAGCATTTCCACCGCCAGATCGGTGGCGGCGAAATCGCCATTGGTCAACTCGAACCGGCTGACCGCCTCGATCACCGAAAGGCCGAAGGAAAGGTTGACCACCGCCCCGCCGCTGTCGGGCGTGGGCACCAGAATGCCCTTGAGCGCAAGGTCGGCGTTGGTGCGGAACACCAGGTGCAGCGGGCGCGCGCAGGCGGCGGCCAGTTCCTGCAGCGTAGCCGGGTTGTGCACCGGGCGGCGGATTTCGAAGACCTTGAGGAAATTCTTGCCCCGCAGATCGCAATGCGCACAAAGCCTGGACACTGTCGGCCCGGCATGGGCAATGCGGCCGTCATCGTCCAGCTGCAGGTGCATCGGCATCAGCCGGTCCAGAGCCCCGGGCTCCAGGCATCGGGCGTGCTTGTCCATCATGCCCCCCCCGGCGCCAGCGTGAAACTGCGCGCTTCGGCAAAGGCGGCGTCCAGCAGTTGCACCGACACGACCTCTTCGCCATTCTCGACACCGGCATATTCCAGGAACACCAGCGCGCCGTAGTCGTCGGCCATGGCCCGCAGCACGCCCATCATGACGTAGCCGAACCCCGCCCGGCACGACCGGCATCGGATCGTCAGATTGCCGTTCGCATGTTCGGTCGTGGAGATTTCCGGGAGCACGAGCCCCGGCACCGCGAGCCGGGCCCGCGCCTGCAGGTCTTCCAGCGAAAACAGGAAATCGACAAAGGTTTCGCCACCGAAGCGCAACAGCCTGCGCACGCCTTCGCGTTCCGGTGTCGAGACCAGATAGGTGCCCATGTCCTCCAGCAGCGTATCGCGCGGCTTTGACAGCACCTCGCAGGCAGTTTCGACCACACGCTGGGTCATTTCATCGGGATAGGTCATCAGCGCCTCGAAACTGGTGAAGCCCAGCCCCGCGGCCCCGGCGATGCGGTTCCAGGCCGCTTCGCCATAGGTGTCGCGCACGAAACACTGAATGGATCGGTTGATAAGCCCCAACATGGCTGTCCCCTGAATGCGTCCGCAGCCACACTAGGGGCAGCGGTTTAAGAATCCGCCAAGAAAACCCTTAAAACCGGACCGACCTCAGCCCGCCGCATCAAGCCAGCCGGGCAGGTGGCCGATGTGCGGCAGCACCGCATCGGCCAGGGGGGCCAGTTCGTCCCGGCCGGCGGGGCCGCTGAGAACCGCAACCGTCCGCATGCCGGCGGCGCGCCCGGCGGCCATGTCGTGGCGGCTGTCGCCCACCATCACCACCCTTTCCGGCGCCAGGGCGCAGGCCGCCGCGAAGGCCCGGCACATCCCCGCTTCGGGCTTGGCGCCATGGCCGCTGTCGAAACCGGCGATGAAATCGAACTGGGCCAGCACCCCGTGCCGGCCCAGTTGCGCGCGCGCGGCGGCTTCGCTGTCGTTGGTGGCCAGCCCCAGACGAAGCCCGCGCCGGGCCAGGCCGCCCAGACACGGCCCCAGCGGAACGACCGCGACCCCCTCGACCCGGGCTCCGGCCTCGTCAAGGCGCCGGCGCAGCCGGCCCTGCGAATACCCCGGCAGCAGCGGCGCCACCGCCGCCGCGACCTCGCCAAGATCGCCGGCGACGACAACGCTGTCGGGGCAGAAACGCGACCGCGCCCGGTCGAAGCCCCAGGCCCGTGCCAGCGCCCCGCCAAGGCGCGCATCGCCCAGCGAAAGTTCGTCGATCATCCGCGCCGCCCAGCCTGCCCATGTCCCGTGGAAATCGAATAGCGTGCCGTCCTTGTCGAAAAGCACCCCCTCAAGCCGGGGGCCCGGCGCGGCACCGCCCGCCGCCCGCGCGCCGCTGCGCGCGCTCATGGCAGCGCATCCACGGCCTAGGTCCAGTGCATGTCGGCGCCGCCCGGAAGCGCCTGGCGCGCGCGCATGGGGGCGTCGTAGCCCAGCTGTGCCTGATCGCAGAACGCAACCACCCAGTCATCGTCCATCAGCAGGAAATCCAGCACCGATCCCAGGAACTCGGGCTCGCCCGCGCGCTGTTTCATGTCGGCGGCATCCGCCCCGGTCGATCCCATGAAAACCGGAAGAAGCTCGTCATTGCCCGCAATCCACGCAAGCGCCTGCATCGCCAGGGTTTCGGCGGTTTCCCGCTGAGACATGCCGGTCCTTTCAGGGCAATGAAACCGTTTATTAACCTGTATCACCGAAAAATCACCGGCAACAGTGCAAAACGATTCAAATCGAGAGGACCAATGGCCGGGCGCATTCTGATTGCCGACGATCTGGCGACCAACAGGATCGTGTTGCGTGTGAAGCTGGCGGCCGCCTCCTACGAAGTGTGCCAGGCGACAAGTGCCGACGAGTTGCGGCGGGCGGTGCGCCAAGCGCCGCCGGACCTCGTGATCATCGACAGCGCCTTCGACGGCGACCGCGCGATCGACATCTGCCAGGACCTGCTCGAACGGCCCGAAAGCCACGCCATCCCGGTTCTGATCCTGGCCGCCGACTACAGCCCGTCCGACCGGCTGGCCGCCCTGCATGCCGGCGTGTGCGACGTGCTGGAAAAACCGGTGGACAATGCCGAGTTTCTGGCCCGCGTGCGCAACATCCTGCGGACCCGCTCGGTGGAACAGGAACTGGCCCTGAGAACCCGCACCGCCTGCGAACTGGGCTTTCAGGAAGCCGCGACGCCGTTCGAGCGCCCGGCCCAGGTCATGGTGGTCGGTGAGGCGATCTCGCGCCGCGACGCGCTGCAGGCCGCGTGTCAGGCGGGCACCGATACCAAGCTGGCCCATGTCGCCGCCGAGGAAGCGCTGGAGGTGCTGGCCGGGCTGCCCTCGCGGCCCGATGTCATCATTCTGCCCACCGATGCCGACGCGCAACCGGGCAGCCTTTTCCTTCTGGCCGAGCTGCGCAGCCGGGCACAGTCGCGCGATGCCGCGATCATCGCGGTCTGTCCGGCCGGCGATGCCCGGGCCGCGGTCAGTGCGCTCGATACCGGCGCAAACGACGCCGTGGACACGTCGATCGCCCCGGCCGAACTGGGCTACCGCCTGAAACGCCAGTTCGAACGCAAGCGCAACGCGGATCGCCTGCGCAACACGCTCGAAGACGGGCTGCGCATGGCGGTGACCGACCCGTTGACCGGGCTGTTCAACCGGCGCTATGCCCTGCCCCATCTCGCCCGCGTGGCCCGCGAGGCCGCCGAAACCGGCCGCCCTTACGCGGTGATGGTGCTGGACCTGGACCGGTTCAAGCGGATCAACGATTCCTACGGGCATGCCGCCGGCGACCGGGTGCTGCAGGAGGTCGCGGCGCGCATGAAGGCCAATATCCGCAACGTCGATCTGATTGCGCGTGTCGGCGGCGAGGAATTCCTGGTGGTCATGCCCGACACCGACCTGACGGCGGCGCGCGTCGCCGCCGAACGGCTGCGCGACGTCATCCGGCAGACCCCGATCGCAATCGGTCCCGGCAGCGATCCGGTATCGGTCACCGCAAGCATCGGCGTCTCCATGGGCCAGGCCGGACCCGGCGAAGCGGTGGAAGACATGATGGCGCGCGCCGACACGGCCCTGCTTGGCGCGAAATCGACCGGGCGCAATCAGGTCATCTTCGAAAACGCCGCCTGAGCCCGCGCCGGTTCCGGTTGCCGCTTCGCCGGGCCGGGCAGGCGCGCAGATGTGGCAGATACGCCAGATGTGGCAGATGCGGCGGCCGGGCGACTGCACGCAATGCACAAGGCGCACCGATTACACGGGACGCGGCGCACACGGGACGCGTTGGATGCACGGGACGCGGCGGGTGCACGGGGCACGGCCGGTTCGCCGCAGCCCGCCCGGCTAGTTTCGGGCCCGCGACGCGCGCGTCAGTATCTGCCGGAGGCGTCGGGCATAGGCGGCGCGCTCGGGATCGCTCATCCGCTCGATGCGCTCCAGGAACAGCTCTTTGCCGATGTTCAGCCGTTCGCTCAGCTGCCGGCTCTGCGCCTCGATGATCCGGCGCACCGCCCCGGCATCGTAGGGCCGGGCCTGCAGGGCCTTGAGCAGGGTGATCATCTGGTGCCTGAATTCCTGGCGATTCACCTCGATGTCGCGTTCGCGGCGGCGAATCGCGCCCGTCAGTTCGCGTTTCTGCGCCGGGCTCAGGGCACGACCGAACGGGCCGAAACCGAGGTCCCCGAGCGGCGAGGCATGCTGTCCGCGCGTCCCCGGTTTCGCCGCGACCACTCCGAACGCGCCGCCGCGCAGGTAGGCCCCGGCCACCATCCCGGCAATCAGCAGGTTGATCGCCAGCGAAATCACCAGCGCGATCGCGATCCAGCGTGCGCCCGGCCCGCGTGCCGGCGCGTCCGGCGTGGGTGTCGTGGCGTTGCGTTCATTCATTGCCTATCCTCCGGCCAGGATGTCATCATATGTCGGCATGAAGGCGGACAGCCCGCTGTCCTGCCCGGTTCCCGGCGCCCCCGCCGGGCGGGCCGCCGGCGCAGGCATGGCATAACCGATCCACACCCCCACCAGCGCCGCGCTCGCCAGGCCGGCCAGGGCTGGCCAGCCGCCGATCAGCGACAGCCCCCCGGCCCGGCGCCCGGACCGCGCGGACTGCCCGGGCTGCGCCACGCGCGCGCGCGCGCGGCGCAGGCGCAGGCGGCGCGGCCGCCACGGGTGTGCCGGCGCGACCGGCGCGACCGGCGGCGCCGGCCCGGCCGCTGCGCACAGCACCGCGTCGGCATCGGCAAGGATGCGCTGCACCAGCACCGGGTCTGGCAACGGTCGTTCCCGCGCTGCCAGCCGCAGCAGCCTTTCGACCTCTGCCAGCCCGGAGGCCGTCACGTCCTGGTTCACGTCTTCGTTCTTCGCGTCTTCGTTCACGGCGCGCTCCTCGTGCCTTGACGGCCCCGGGCCGCCGCGTTGCGGGTCGTCCTTGTCAGTCGTCATCGTCATACCCCAGTTCCGCGCGCCGGGCGGCCAGCGTCGCCGCGAGGCTGCGCTTGCCCCTTGCGGTCAGGCTTTCGACCGCCTCCACGCTGATCTCCATCACCCGGGCGATTTCCGGGTTCGAGCACCCCTCCATATGGCGCAGCACCACCGCCTGGCGCTGGCGCGCAGGCAGGTTTGCCAGCGCCGCCTCAAGCGCGGCAACACGTTCCCTTTCCGCCAGGCAGGCCAGCACCGATGGCGCCCCGTCCGCCGGTTCGCCCGCATGTTCCAGGGGGACGCCGCGCCCGCGCGCGCGCAGCCGGTCGGTGCACAGGTTCGACACCACCCGGTAAAGCCAGGTCGTCACCCGGGCCTCGCCCTGGCGCCATTTCGGCGCGATCTGCCACAGACGCAGCATCGCCTCCTGCGCCACGTCTTCGGCCTCGCTCCGGTCGCCCAGCATGCGCGCCGCGAACCCCAGCACCCGCGGCGTCAGCCGCTCGGTCAGGACACGCACCGCCTGGCGATCGCCCCCGGCGCAGGCGCGCAAAAGCGCCTCGTCGGACAGTTCGCTCATCGCATCAAGGGGCATCGGCATCAGCGCCATGGCTACCGCGGTTCGGCGCGCACGGCAATCGGGCGTGCCGCCCGCAGCCGCGCCCGGCAACCGACTGATGCGCCCCGCCGCCTGCCCCGCCGCGCGGTGCCGCCCGCTGTGCCGCCCGCTGTGCCGCCCGGGGCCGCCCCTCGCTGCCGGAGGAGGCCCGGGCCCCTGCCGGCGGATTCGAAACCGCCGCACCTGCGCGCCCCATCGCTCATTCGCTCTCCTTTTCGCTTTCGCCGCGCGGGTCATCCCGGGCGGGCGTTTTCGCCGCGCGCACATTCGCCGCGCCCCGGCCGACCCCGCGCGCGGGGGCCGGGGCGTGCGCGTTCCGGGATGATACGAAGCACAGGCCGGATTCCGTCGCCCGGACGTGTCGATTTTCCCGCCGGCTTTGCGACATCGCGACGCAAGGACAATTCATGCCCTTTCGCGCCCCGGGACCAGCGTTACATTGAGCGCACAATCTTGCACGGTAGTTTCATGGTCCAGGCCGAACAACACGCCTCACAATCCGAACAACGAGATCTGCGCACGGCAATGCTGCGCGGCTGGCGCCGGCGGTGCCCGAACTGCGGCTCGGGACCGATGCTCAAGGGCTACCTGAGCGTGCGCGACCAGTGCCCGGTATGCGGCGAAGACCTGTCTCACCAGCGGGCCGACGACGGGCCGGCCTATCTTTCGATCCTGATCATCGGCCATATCATGGCCCCGCTGATCCTGTGGGCGTTCATCAGGTTTCGCCCGGACCCTCTTGTGCTGGCAACGATTTTCGCGGTTGGAAGCGTGACGCTGGCCCTTTACCTCCTGCCGCGGCTCAAGGGCATGATCATCGGCATCCAGTGGGCCCGGCGCATGCACGGCTTCGGCGACGGGTCGGATTGAGGCGCGCCGGCATCTGGACAGCCCCGGCGATCCCCGGCACAAGGGAAGCTGGAACAGAAGCTGAAACAAGGGAAGCGGGCACCAGAGGAACCGGACCAGGGAGGAACCGCGCAGCACAGGGCCGGCAACGGGGCGGCAGCACAGGGCCGGCAACAGGGCGGCGGCAACCGAGCGGCAGCAACGAAGCGGCGGCACGGCGGCAGCAGCAACGGAGCGCCAACGCAGCGGCGGCAGCACAGCGGCGGCAACAGCCCCCCGGCAGGCGGGCCCCGGGCACAGGCGGCAATCACGACATGGACAGGCTTGCATCGAACGTTCCGGTAAGAAACGCCGCCACCGTGATCCTGGTGCGCCGGGCGCCGGGCGATGCGCCCGGGCAGGCGCGCGTGCTGATGGGCCAGCGTGGCGCCGGCGCGGCATTCATGCCCAACAAGTTCGTCTTTCCCGGCGGGGCCGTGGACCCGGACGATTTCCGCGTGCCTCTCACCACGCGCCCGGACCCGATCTGCGTCGAGCGGCTGTCCGCCGGGGGGGCGGACGGGCTGGCCGATGCGCTGGTCGCGGCGGCCATCCGCGAGCTCTGGGAAGAGGCCGGTCTGATCCTCGGGCGGCGCGCCCGCTGGCCCGGCGACATCCCGGAGGCGTGGCAGGGCTTCGCCGACACCGGACACCTCCCCGATGCCGCGCCGCTGCGCTTTGTCTTCCGGGCGATCACCCCGCCGGGCCGCCCGCGCCGGTTCGACGCGCGCTTCTTTGCGGTGGATGCCGACGCCCTGGCCAGTCGCGCGGACGACTTCAGCGCCGCCAGCGATGAGCTTTCGCATCTGCAGTGGGTCCCGCTTGACAAGGCGCGCGGCTTCGACCTGCCGTTCATCACCGAAGTCGTTCTGGCCGAGGTCGCGGCGCGTCTGCCGGACCTCTCGCCCCCCGCCAGCGTGCCGTTCTTCAACAACGCCGACGAACAGAGCCTGTTCGAGCGCCTCGCCGGGCGCGCCCCTCTCAGTTGAGCGACAGCGCCAGCAGCAGCAGGATCGACAGCACCATGAGCACGATGCCCGCAAGCTCGCGCGCGCAGATGCGCTCACCGAAGAACAGCACCGATGCAAGGATGCCGAGCACCACCTCGATCTGCCCGAGCGCCTTGACATAGACCACGCTTTGCAGCGCGAAGGCCAGAAACCAGCAGAAGCTGCCGATCAGCGAGGTCAGCCCCACCAGGCCGGCCAGCCGCCAGCCGACCAGAACCGCGCGCAGTTCGGCCGGGGCGCGCCAGGCCAGCCACGCCCCCAGAAGCAGGCTCTGGCTTGTGGTCACGACCGCCAGCGTGGTGCCGGCGCGCAGAAAGACCTCGCCCGCATCCCCACCCGGTTGCGGCACCAGCACCAGCGCCAGGGCGGCGGCGCGGTAGAACACCGCCGACACCGCGAAGCAGGCCCCCGAAGCCAGCCCCATGCCGGTGGCCGCGTTCAGGTAACGCGCGCCGGGGCTGCCGGCGGTCGCGCGCGGTGGCGGCGACAACAGCACGACGGCCGCAAGCCCCAGCACCAGCGCCCCCAGCGTCGCAGCCCCGACCGCATCGCCAAGCACCAGGAACCCGAACCCCGCGGCCAGCAGCACCTCGGTCTTCATGAAGGTCACCCCGACGGCGAAATTCCGCTTCCCGAACAGGGCAACGACCAGCAGGGTTCCAAAGATCTGGAACAGCCCGCCGGCAAGGGCGAAGCCCAGGAACCGCGCGCTTGGAACAGGCCGGGCCTGGCCATGAGAGGCGATATGGACGGCCATGATGGCCACCACCACCGGGGCCGAGTAGAGAAAGCGGGCAAGCGTCGCCCCCCGGGTGCCGAGCCGGGTCGATGTCAGGTGCTTTTGCAGCATGAAACGCAGCGTCTGCGCCAGCGCTGCCATCAGCGTTATCGGAATCCAGGCGGCCATTGGCGGCTTGTGCCACGCTTTCGGGCGGGGAACCAGCGGCACGCGCTACTCGATGCACAGCGTTTCGCGAAATCCCGTGTCGTTCAGCACATCCTGACAGCCGAACAGCGGTTTCACCGGCGCGCAGGTCCCCGAACGCGCCAGGCAGAGCCCCTCGCACTGGCTGGAGGCGGTGCAGACCTTGTTGGCGTCATGGGTGTTTTCAAAACAGGCATAGGCCCCCGACACCCCGTCCGGTGCAAACCGTCCGCCCTTGGATTCGCACAGCGCCCGCTGGGTTTCGAACCGGGTCGGATCATAGCCGGAAAGGCCATAGTCCGGCGGTCCGGTTTCGGGCTTGCAGGCCGACAGAACGACGAGCGCCAGCACGGCGCCCGGAGTGATCCTGAATGCGAACATCGGTGGACTCCTTGCCGGCGCTTTCTAGCGCGCCGGGCGCGGCCTGTGAACCGGGCAGCGCGCCGATGCGCCAAAGCCCGCCTAGAACGGCATCGGATGCGCCTTGTGCGCGGCGGCGATGTCCTCGAGAACCTCGGCCCCCAGCTCCAGCTCGGCCGCCCCCAGGGCGCGTTCAAGCTGTTCGAACGTGCTGGCGCCGAAGATCACCGACCCCATGAACGGCCGCGACATCGCCCAGGCCAGCGCCATGTGCACCGGGTCCAGCCCGTGCCGGCGCGCAATGGCAAGATAGGCGTCGATCGCCGGCCAGACCCGGTCGGTGATCCGCCCGTTCAGATCGCCCGAAACCGCCCGCCTTGAGCCCGCCGGCGTCGCATCGGGACCGTATTTGCCGCTGAGCAGCCCCGCCGCCAGGGGCGTGTAGGCCAGAAGGCTGACCCGTTCGTTATGGGCCAGTTCGGCCAGGTCGGTATCAAAGATGCGGCACAGCAGCGAATATTCGTTCTGGATCGTCTGCACCCGCGGCAGACCGTGACCCTGCGCAATCTCCAGCCATCTTGCCGTGCCCCAGGCGCTTTCGTTCGACAGGCCGAAATGGCGCACCCGCCCGGCCGCCACCTGGCGCTGCATTTCCTGCAGCACATCCAGCATGTGGTCCTCGACCTCGGCCTTGACCTGGTGGGTGGGATCGAAGTTCCAGTACTGGCGAAAATGGAACGAGCCGCGGTTCGGCCAGTGCAGCTGATACAGGTCGATCACGTCGGTGCGCAGGCGCCTGAGCGAACCCTCGACCGCCTCGCGGATCACCGACGAGGTCACCGGCGCGCCGCCGCGCACCAGCTTCTGCCCCGCGCCGCACACCTTTGTGGCCAGCACGACGTCACCGCGCCGCCCGGTGCGGGCAAGCCATGCGCCGATGATCTCTTCGGTGCGCCCGATGCTGGCCGCCTCGATCGGATAGGTTGGATACAGTTCGGCGGTGTCGATGAAGTTGATGCCGGCATCAAGCGCCCGGTCGATCTGCCGGTGCGCCGCGTCAGGCGGGGTCTTCTGGCCCCAGGTCATCGAGCCCAGGCACAGCGCCGATACCCGCAGATCGCTCTGGCCAAGTGTGTTGTAGCGCATCTCCGAATGCTCCTTCCAGCCGCCCCGGGGGGCCTGTGCGAGGCGTGCGTGCCAGGCCCCCAGACTGGGCAGGCGGCGCGCAAAAGGCAAGGGCGATCTGGTGGCGCGCACACGCACGCGCCGGACAGGCACACGCCGCACACGCACGCGCCGCACACGCACGCGTCGCGCACACACGCGTCGCGCACGCACCGCACCCCGTGAACACCGCATGAGATTGTGAACGCCGCTTGAGAACATAACACGAACATTATAAGGTGCCCTCATGACACCCGACGCCAGGACACCCGCCCCCATCGCGACGCCCCCGACGACATCCGCGCCCGCTTCCCTTCCCGGGCGCCGGCCCTTGCGCAGCCGGCCCGGCCAGCCGCTGATCGGCGCGCTGGCGCTGGCCCGCGCACGGGTGCACGAGTTCTGCGGCAACGCCCGCCACCGGCTGGCGATGCAGCTTGCCGCCCGCATGAGCGGGCCGGTGTTCTGGATCGCGCCGGGCTGGAGCAGTGCCGGGCCGAACCCGGATGCGATGGTGCATTTCGTGGATCCTGCACGGTTTGTCTTCGTTGCGCCGGGGCGCGCCGAGGACCTGCTCTGGTGCATGGAAGAGGTGCTGCGCTCGGGCGCGGTGCCGCTGGTCTTTGCCGACCTTCCCTCCCCTCCGGCACTGACCCCGGTGCGCCGGCTGCAACTGGCGGCAGAGGCAGCCGAGGCAAAGACGGAAACCGCGCCGCTGGGGGTGCTGCTGACGCCGGGCGACGGCGGGGCGCCGGGCGTGGAAAGCCGCTGGCGCATGCTGGCCGCGCATGCAACGGCACGCAACGGATACGAAGATATCTTCGCCTGGCGCCTCACCCGGCTGCGCGCGCGCACCGCCCCGGTCGGGGACTGGTCGGTTGCACAGACCCGGAGCGCAGCCGGAAAGGCCGGGCTGAAAACCGTGACCGCCCCCGGGCAGGACGCGGTTTCCACAAGGAGATGCGCGGCGGGATCGGCCACCGATCCGGGCAGCGGGGCCTGCCCGGCGGCCCCGGATCGCCGGCAAGAGAGCGCGTCGCAATCGCGCGGGTGAGGCCGGCCACCCCGCCCGGCACGCCTGCCGCCAGCGCGATCTGCCCCTGCCCGCCTTGCCCGCGTCCCCGTGCCAGTCGGCTCAGTCCAGTCG
>JALSRF010000228.1 GCA_026984895.1 Paracoccaceae bacterium | reverse complement strand
CGGACGACGGTTCGCGCGACAACGGTTCGCGCTCAGTCGCGCATCACCAGCCACTCCATCCATTTGATCCCGATCACCCCGCCGGCGACGATTCCCAGCACCGCGATCAGCGAGCCGGCGGCAAGCGTGGATATGCCGGTCAGCCCCTGTCCGACAGTGCAGCCAAGCGCCAGCACGCCGCCCACCCCCATCAGCGCTGCGCCGAACAGGTTGCGCCGGGTATCCCTGGCATCGGAGAAGGTCTGCCAGTGGAACTTGCGGCTGGTGATCGCGCCAAGAAACCCGCCGATCACCGCGCCGGCAAGGGTGACGATCCCGAAGCCGGGCGCGCCCAGGGCAGAGAAGCGCATCAGATAGTCCAGCGTGTCGCCCGTCGGCCGCACGAAGCTCAGCGAAATCAGCGCCACCGGGGTATCCGCGAAATCGTCCTGGGCCAGCCCGGTAAGCATCCAGCCGGCCGTGACGCACAGCCCCAGCACCACGCCGGCGGCCACATGGTTCGGTGACTTGCGGAAACCTGGGTCCTTGAAACAGAAGAACAGCAGCCCCGCCACGAAGACCGCCAGCACGATCCAGTTGCCGGCGGCGGCTCCGATCCCGGTGACCCCGCCCAGCAGTTCGCCCATCCGCTGGGTTTCGAAACCGGCGTCCGACAGGTTGATCATCGACGGGGAAAACAGCTTGACCCGGGTCGAGGCGAACAGCCCGCCTATGGTCATGAAGGCGAACAGCCCGATCACCAGCAGCACCACCAGCGAGCGCAGGTCGCCCCCGCCGACGCGCGCAAGGTTCCGGCTGACGCAGCCGCCGGCGAACACCATGCCGATCCCGAAAATCAGCCCGCCCACGGCATTGCCCAGCCAACCGAAATTCGGCGCCAGGTACATCGAATTCGCCGCGTCCGCGACGCCGAGCATCTGAAGCGTGGCGAGCCCGATCATGGCGATGGCCGCCGCCAGCATCCACGAGCGAAACCGGCGGTAGTCCCCGAACGACATGATGTCCGAGATCGAGCCCATGGTGCAGAAGTTGGTTCTGAACACGGCAAAACCGAACACGATGCCGATGACGAGCCCCCCCCAGCCGATGTAGAACGCCGGCGATTCGATGACGATTTCCTTCCATGTCTCGATCATGGTTCCCTCCCGGTTTTCAGGCCCTGTTTCAGGCCCTGTTTTCAGGCCGTGCCGACCGGCGGTCTGAACGCCCCGGTTTCCGGCATGACATCTGCACAGATTAGCATTTGATTGTTTTTCAGGCAAAGAGTTTGCCGCCCGAGCGGCCCGATCTGCCCGAGCGACCCGGCCTTGGCCAACGTCGCGGGACGGGCGCGCCATGCACCCCATGAACCGGCCGGCCCGGCCCGCGGTGCGGCGCTGGCGCCTCTACAGGTTGCCGCGCGCCGTCAGCCCCATGGAAAAGACCGCATCGTCCATGTCCGAGAACCAGCGCAGCTTGTCGCGCAGCCGCACGACCGAGCCGATCACGATCATCGCCGGCCCCTTCAGCCCCTCGCGCTCGGCCATGCGGTGCAGATCGGCAATGGTGCCCACGGCGACCTTCTGCTCGGGGCGGGTTCCGTTGTCGATGATCGCGGCAGGGGTTTCGGGGTCGGCGCCGCGGGCGATGAACTGTTCCGACAGGTCCTCGAGGCTGGAAAGCCCCATGTAGATCGCCACCGTCTGGGCCGGGCGCAGGAGCACGTCCCAGTCCAGTCCCAGCACCCCGTTGCGACCGTGCGCGGTGACGAAGACGCACGATTGCGCATGATCGCGGTGGGTCAGCGGAATGCCGGCATAGGCGGAACAGCCCGCTGCGGCGGTGATGCCGGGCACCACCTGGAAGGGAATGTTGTTTTCGGCCAGCGTCTCTATCTCTTCGCCGCCGCGCCCGAAGATGAACGGATCGCCCCCCTTGAGGCGCAGCACCCGCTTGCCCTGGCGGGCCAGGTCCACCAGGCGCTGGCTGATTTCTTCCTGCGAAAGGGTATGCCGGTCGGGCAGCTTGCCCACGTAGATGCGTTCGGCGTCCCGGCGGACGAGCTCCAGGATGCCCTTGCCCACAAGCCGGTCATACAGCACCACGTCGGCGCGCTGCATGAGCCGCAGCGCGCGAAACGTCAGCAGGTCCGGGTCTCCGGGTCCGCCGCCCACAAGGTAGACCTCGCCGCGCGCGAATGTCGGTTCCTCGCCGCCTTTTTCGAGCGTCGCCATGATGTGTTTCGAGGCGCCCTCGGTATCGCCGGCCAGGAACAGGTCGCCCGCGGTGCCGTCGATCATCTGTTCCCAGAAACGCCGGCGCAGGCGCGAAGTCCTGACCGTCTCCAGCACCTTGTCGCGAAACTGCCCCATGAACCCGGCCATCCGCCCGTAGGCCGGGGGCAGCAGGCTTTCGATGCGCGCACGCAGGATGCGGGCGATCACGGGCGCGGTCCCGGCCGAAGATATGGCCACCACCAGCGGCGAGCGGTCCACCACCGACGGGGTGATGAAGTCGCAATACTCGGCAACGTCGGCGACATTGGCCAGCACCCCATGCGCGCGCGCCGCCTCGAACAGCAGCCTGTCGCGCGCCGCATCCTCGGAGGCGCCATAGGCCACCACCGCCCCCCGCACGTCATCGGCGCTGACCGGGCGCGCGTGGTGGGTCAGGTCCTGGTGGGCGAGAAGCTCGCGAAACTCGTCTCCCGGTGCCGGATCGAACAGATGCACCTTCGCCCCCGCCGCCAGCGCGCGTTCCACCCGGCGCGCGGCCACGGTCGTTCCGCCGTCCACGACGACCTTCTTGCCCTTCAGATCCAGGAATATCGGCAGGAAATCCATGGGTCAGCCGCCTTCCTGCCCGTCGGCCCAGTGCACCAGGTGCTGCCCGAAGGCGCGCGCGCTTGCCGCGTCGAGGTCGATCATGGTGAAGCGGCGACCCTCGCGCAGGGTCAGACGCAGCATGTTGAGCCCCCCCTCGAAGGCGACGTTCTTCAGGATTGCGCGCCGCCCGAAGGGCAGTTCGAGCTCGGCGATCCCGGTAACGGTTTCTTCAGTCATAGCGGATCCCGCGCGAGAACGCGGCCTCCAGCTTCCATTCCCATTTCTTCGGGGTATCGCGATAGTCGGGCTTCACGTCGAACTCCAGGTGCATGATGCCGCTTTCGCCGGCATGGGCGACAAGGCGCCGGAGTTCGTCGAAGCTGTCAACATCCGGGTGCTGGATGATCAGGTCGCTCAGTTTGGCCACGGGTCAACTCCTTGCTACGCGGTTGTGGAAACGGATTCGGAACAGGAGGCGCGCGCTGTCCATCGCCAAGTCTGGATCAAAACCGGTTCGGTTGTGAAGCGAATTGTTGCACAGGATGCCCTGCCCGGCCTCCATGCGAACGGTCTGGATGAAGGGCTCCTGCCCGTTCAGCACGCTGTTCAGAAAGGCGACCGCCTCGGCGGTCAGCGGATCGTCGCGCCAGCTTATCGAACGGGTGCGGGCGGTGTAGCGCATGGTCAGCGCACCGGTTGCCGGATCGGTCGAAAACACCGGGCCGACGCTGGCCGGACGCACCGCGCCGTCCGGTTCCGTATTCTGCGGGATGGTCATCGCCTCGGGGTGCATCAGCGCGGCGATGTAGTCGGGGTTTGCGTCGCGCAGCCGGATATAGGCGATTTCGGGGTCCAGAAACTGGTTCACCCCGCCATCGCGCGCCGGGCGCACGCAATGCAGGACCATCGCGCGGATCTGATCGTCGGGCGCATTGTAATAGCCGTCGGTATGCCAGTTCATCGGCCGGCGCGAATACGGAATGTATGCCCGCTGGGCCTCGGCATTGCTGACCGTCAGCGCGACGATGCCGCCGCGCCCGGCCGAACGGTGCCTTTCGGCGATGCGCAGCCCCATGGCGGCGGCGAAGGCGCGAAGCTGGTCGCGGATGCGTTCGGGTTCGTCCGGCTGGTTCGGGCAGGCATAGAAGGCGGCATTTCCCAGCGCGCAGCGCCGCGCCAGTTCGCGACGCTCGGAATCGCCGGGGCGGGACAGGTCGCGGATTTCCACCGGGTCGCCAAGCGCAAGTGATTCTTCGGCGCGCGCCAGTTTGGCATCGCGCCACCGGCGGAATGCCGCAACATTTTCCGGGAGGAACGGATTTTCCCTGTCCGGTCCGGTTTTCTCTTTAATTCCAGCCATTTCCCTCCCCGAAACTGGTCAAATGGCGGATTTCGCGCCGTTGCCCCCACGCGATCATGGGTCACAATGATGGTATCTTTAGCGATGTTTTGCTTTACATTCAATTATTGTAATATAAAAACGGATACATGTCGGGACGCTTGCGGTCCGCATTTGGTAACCTGTCAGGGATATGTGGGGCAGGCAGATGCGCGCAGCGGCGCGGCGGCATGTGCCGGTAGGAGCCCTTCGGGGTTTGCGCGAACACGAAGCTAAGGGAGACAGCTAATGAAAGATAGCGATTCGACAGAGGGTCGGGCGAAAGAGGCAAGCCAGCACCCGACACCGATGCTGGACGAGCTCGAAGGTGGTCCCTGGCCAAGTTTCGTCACCGGCCTCAAGCGGCTGCGAGACGCCAAGGGCGAGCAATACGCCCCGATGATGAACGACCTTCTCGGGCAACTCGAACATTCCTATGAAAAGAAGCTTGGCTTCTGGAAGGGCGGCACGGTTTCGGTCTTCGGTTACGGCGGCGGGATCATCCCGCGCTTTTCCGAGGTGGCCGAGCAGTTCCCCGAATCGAAGGAATTCCACACCCTGCGGGTGATGCCGCCCCCGGGCTACCACTACACCACCGACGTGCTGCGCAAGCTGGCCGACATCTGGGAGCGTCACGGCTCGGGCCTGATCGCTTTCCACGGCCAGTCGGGCGACATCATGTTCCAGGGCTGCTCGACCGAAGCGACCCAGCATGCCTTCGACGAGCTGAACGAACTGGGCTTCGACCTGGGCGGTGCCGGCCCGGCGCTGCGCACCGCGATGAGCTGTGTCGGCCAGGCGCGTTGCGAACAGTCCTGCTTCAACGAGGCCAAGGCGCACCGGCGCATCATCAACGCCTTCCTGGACGAGATGCACCGCCCGTCGCTGCCCTACAAGTTCAAGTTCAAGTTCTCGGGCTGCGGCAACGACTGCGTGAACGCCATCCACCGCGCCGATTTCGCGGTGATCGGCACCTGGCGCGACGACATCAAGATCAACCAGGAAAAGGTCAAGGAACACGTGGCCAAGGTCGGCCGCAAATACACCATCGACACGGTGGTTTCCATGTGCCCAACGCGCGCGATTTCGCTGCATGACGACAATACCATGGAGATCGACAACGCCAGTTGCGTGCGCTGCATGCACTGCATCAACGTCATGACCAAGGCGCTGAGCCCGGGCGATGACAAGGGTGTGTCGATCATGATCGGCGGCAAGCGGGCGCTGAAGGTCGGCGACCTGATGGGCACCATGGTCATCCCGTTCATGAAGCTCGAAACCGAAGAGGATTTCGAAAAGCTCGAAGAGTTTGCCGAGACCTGCATCGAGTTCTTTGCCGACAATGCGCTAGAGCACGAGCGGATCGGTGAAACCATCGACCGGATCGGTCTGCCGGCCTTCCTCGAGGCGGTCGGGGTCGAACCCGACCCGAACATGGTCAATCATCCGCGCACCTCGTGCTATGTGCGCACCGATGACTTCGACGACGAGGCCGCCAAGTGGTTCGAGCGCAAGGCGCGTGACGCTGGCATGACCGTCGCCGGCGACTGAGACGACGGCCAACCATTCGGAATCCTGTCTGCGGGCGAGACCAGCGCCCGCAGTCGTTCCAGAAATGTTGCCAGGCGGCAGCCTGGAAACGAAAAGGGAGACTTTGACAAGATGAACGCCCCTAGCGAAAAGCCGAGAGTTGCCGACGAGATCGGCGTTCCCGATCACATCCAGTACATGCACCCGGTTCTGAAGAAGAACCTTGGCAACTGGGATTGGCATGACCGCCCGCGTCCGGGCGTGCTGCACCACGTTTCCAAGTCCGGTGACGAGATCTGGACCGTGCGCGCCGGCACCCAGCGTCAGATGGACGTTTTCACCATCCGCAAGCTGTGCGACATCGGCGACAAGTATGCCGAGGGCCATGTGCGGTTCACCACCCGTTCCAATATCGAGTTCATGGTCAGCGAGGAGGCCAAGGTCGAACCGCTGATCGAGGCGCTCGGCGAAGCCGGGTTCCCCGTTGGCGGCACCGGCGCTTCCATCTCGATGATCAGCCACACGCAGGGCTGGCTGCACTGCGACATTCCGGGCACCGATGCCTCGGGGGTCGTCAAGTCGATGATGGACATGCTGCATGAAGAGTTCATCAACGAGCGCATGCCGAACCGGCTGCGGATCACCACCTCCTGCTGCCAGATCAACTGCGGCGGCCAGGGCGACATCGCCATCAACGTGCAATACACCAAGCCGCCGAAGATCAACCACGATCTGGTGGCCAACGTGTGCGAGCGCCCGGCGGTCGTCGCGCGCTGCCCGGTGGCGGCGATCCGCCCCGCCATGGTGGATGGCAAGCCTTCGCTTGAGGTGGACGAAAAGAAATGCGTCTGCTGCGGCGCCTGCTACCCGCCCTGCCCGCCGATGCAGATCAACGGCGAGGAAAGCACCAAGATCGCGGTCTGGGTTGGCGGCAAGCATTCGAATGCCCGCTCCAAGCCGACCTTCCACAAGCTGGCCGTGGCCAACCTGCCCAACAACCCGCCGCACTGGCCCGAGGTTGCCGACGTGGTGCGTCGCATCGTGACAGCCTACAAGGAAAACGCCAAGCACTGGGAGCGCATGGGCGAGTGGATCGATCGGATCGGGTGGACGAAGTTCTTCGAACTGACCGATCTGGCCTTTACCAAGCATCACCTCGATACCTGGACCGGTGCGCGCAAGACCATGAACATGTCTGCGCACATCCACTTCTGAGGGGACGTTCGACGTGAAATTCGGAGTAGTCGTCAGCGAAGGCCCCTATACGCATCAGGCGTCGGATACGGCATATCACTTTGTCGTCTCCGCGCTTGAGGCGGGCCATGAGGTGCCGCGCGTGTTCTTCTATCATGACGGCGTGAACGTGGGCACGCGGCTCAGCGTTCCGCCGCAGGACGAGCGCAACATCCAGGCCCAGTGGACGGACCTGGCCGCCAGGCACAAGATCGATCTGGTGGTCTGTATCGCCGCCGCCCAGCGCCGGGGCATTCTGGACGAGAACGAAGCCACGCGCCAGGGCAAGGACGCGAACAACATTGCCGAGGGGTTCCGCATCTCGGGGCTCGGGCAATTGATCGAAATGGGCATCCAGACGGATCGCCTGCTGATGTTCGGCGACTGAGGGGGCCCAGATGTCGGAAGATGTGAAAAAATTCCTCTATGTGAACCGCAAGGCCCCCTATGGCACGATCTACGCACTAGAAAGCCTTGAGGTGGTGCTGATCGGCGCGGCCTTCGATCAGGACGTGAGCCTGGCCTTTCTGGACGACGGCGTGTTCCAGCTGACCAGGGGGCAGGATACCACCGGGATCGGGATGAAGAACTTCTCCCCGACTTTCCGGGCGCTGGGGGACTACGATGTCACCAAGCTTTACGTGGAAAGGGAGAGCCTGGAGGAACGCGGCCTGAGCGCCGACGACCTGCAGGAAATCATGTACGAGGACGAAGACGACGACTGGGCCGAAAAGCCCTCGATCCGCATCGTCAGCCGGGCCGAGATGGCGGACATATTCGCCGAACAAGATGTCGTTCTGAGCTTCTAGAAGGGAAAACAATGGCGACCCTGCACACTGTCAACAAATCCCCCTTCGCCACGAAGGCACTGCAAAGCTGCCTTGCGCATGCAAGGGACGGCGATGTGATCCTGATGATCGAAGACGGGGTTTACGGTGCCACTGCGGGCACCGACCTTGCCGATGTCCTGGCCGGGCATTCGGCGCTGAAGATTTACGTTCTGGAGCCTGATCTGCAGGCCCGGGGCCTGGATACCGGGCGTCTGCTGGATGGCGTGAGCACGGTTGACTACGCGGGGTTTGTCGATCTCGCGGCCACCACCGACCGCACTATGGCCTGGCTCTAGTGCGGCCGCAATGCAAAGTGAACTTACCGCCGGAAGGAGTTGAAAATGGCATATGACGTAAATGGCACCACTGTCGAACACGACGAAGAGGGCTACATCACCAACCTGAGCGACTGGAGCGAGGACCTGGCCAAGGTGATCGCGGATCAGGAAGAAATCAACATGACCGACGAGCATTGGGCCGTGGTGAACTTCCTGCGCGACTATTACGAGGAATACCAGATCGCTCCGGCCGTGCGCGTGCTGATCAAGGCGATCAAGAAGGAAATGGGCCCCGAGGTTGGGAACAACAAGTACATGTACGAACTGTTCCCCTACGGCCCGGCCAAGCAAGCCTGCAAGATCGCCGGCCTGCCCAAGCCGACCGGCTGCGTCTGAGCGAACCCAAAACGGATAGGCCCCTGATAACAAGAACAAAAAACAGGGGCTTCACTCTCGGGAGGAGTTGAAGTGTTGTCAACGCTTTATGCGGTGCTGTTCTATGTCGCGACAATCTTCCTGATTGTCGGGACCGGCATGAAGGTGCTGAAATACGCCCGCACGCCCGCCCCCCTGAAAATCCCGGTGTCGCCGGCACCGCGTACGCGCGCCGGCGTCGTCATGCGCATGATCCGCGAGGTGACCTATTTCCACAGCCTGTTTCGCTCGAACCGCTGGATCTGGGTGTTTGCCATCCTGTTTCACTACGGGATGCTTCTGGTGCTCATCCGGCATCTGCGCTATTTCACCGATCCGGTCTGGTGGTGGGTGGCGCTGATCCAGCCGATCGGCGTTCTTGCCGGGCTGGCCATGCTGGCCGGCCTTCTGGGGCTTTTTGCCCGCCGGATCGTGGTGCAGCGCATCCGCTACATATCCAGCCCTTCGGATTATCTGATGCTTCTGCTGCTGATCGGCATCGTGGCCAGCGGCTATTCGATGAGCCTTGTGGACCGTGTCGATGTGCTGAAGGTCAAGAACTTCATGCTTGGCCTCATGCATTTCCAGATCCGCGAACTGCCGATGCAGGCCAACATCCTGATCCACCTGGGGCTGGTGATAACGCTGATGATCGTGTTCCCGATCTCCAAGCTGATGCATGCGCCGGGGCTGTTCTTTGCCCCCAGCCGCACCCAGGTCGACAACGCGCGCAAGTTTCGCCACCTGACGGCCTGGGCCAACCAGTTGCCGCCCCTTCCTGATGCCATACCCGAAGCCGGGGAGAAGTGAACATGGCCCCGCTTGACAAGAAAGACGAATACGGCCCGTTCGACAATGTCGATCAGGTTTTCGAGGTGCCGAAGCTGGCCTGCGGCGCCATGGCCGATACCCACACCTTCGAGGCCGCGCCCGAGCATAACGAGATGCTCGGCTTCCCGGGCGAGCTTTTGCCGAACTGGAAAGAGGTCGCCATCGCCAAGATGGGCGAACTGGCCGAAAAGAACCGCGCCTTCAAGGTCTACCTGGATACCTGCGTGAAATGCGGCGCCTGCACGGACAAGTGCCATTATTTCATCGGCACGGGCGACCCCAAGAACATGCCCGTTGCGCGTCAGGACCTGCTGCGCAGCGTCTATCGCCGCTACTACACCTTTGCCGGCAAGTATTTCCCGAAACTGGTGGGTGCGCGCGACCTGACCAAGGAAGTGCTGGACGAATGGTACACCTATTACCACCAGTGCTCGCAATGTCGGCGCTGCGCCGTTTCCTGTCCCTACGGGATCGACACGGCCGAAATCTCGATGGCGGCGCGCGAGATCCTCGACAGTGTCGGCGTCGGCCAGAAATACTGCAACGAGATCATCGGCAAGGTGAAGGTCACCGGCAACAACCTGGGGCTCAACCCCAAGGCGCTGCGCGCCACGCTGGACGACCTGGAGGAGGACCTGCTGGATGACACCGGCGTGGAGGTCAGGATCCCGCTGGACGAAAAGGGTGCCGACATCCTGCTGATCACGCCCTCGGCCGACTTTTTTGCCGAACCGCATATCGACGGGCTGCTGGGCTATGCCAAGGTGTTTCATGCCGCCGGGGTCAGCTGGACGTTGTCTTCCTATGCCTCGGAGGCTGCCAATTTCGGCATGTTCATCGGCTCCTACGAGAACATGCGCGAAGTGTCCTGGCGCATTCGCCAGGCGGCCAAGGACCTGGGCGTGAAGCGGATCATCTTCGGCGAATGCGGCCATGCCTGGCGCGTCGCCTACTCATTCCTCAACACCCTGGCGGGGCCGTTCGATTTTCTGGATCAGAACTACCCGATCCCGCAGCATATCCTGGAATTCACCCTGGACGAGATCGAAAGCGGCCGGCTGAAGATCGACAAGTCGAAGAACGACGACTATGTGATGACCTTCCACGACAGCTGCAACGTGGCGCGCGGCTCGGCAATGGGGCGCGAGGAAGGCGGGCAGTTCGAGGTGCCGCGCAAGGTGCTGCGCGCGGTCTGCAACCATTACTACGACATGGACCCGGACACGATCCGCGAAAACACCTTCTGCTGCGGCGGTGGCGGCGGGCTTCTGACCGACGATCTGATGGATCTGCGCATCAAGGGGGCCAAGCCGCGCATGACCGCGCTCAAGCAGGTGACCGATGAGCACGGCGTCACCCACATGGCGGCGATCTGCGCCATCTGCAAGACCCAGTTCTCGAAGGTGATGCCGAAATACGGCTACGGCATGGACAGCATCATGTCGGTGCACCAGCTGGTATCCAATGCCGTCGTTCTGGACGGGGGAAATGAAGATACGGCTGAAGAGCCGGAAACGGAGGAAAGCAAATGAGCGAACAGAACCAAACGTTCCGGCGGTTCCAGGAGGGCGAAACCTGGAAGGACTGGGACCTGGAGGAAAAGATTTTCACCCAGGACAAGTCCTACAAGTGCCCGACCTATGTTCACAAGACCCCGCCCTGTCAGGGCTCGTGCCCGTCCGGCCACGAGATCCGCGGCTGGCTTGCGATTGCCCGCGGCATGGACAAGCCGCCGGTCGAGGACATGACCTGGCAGGAATACGCCTTCCGCCGAATGGTCGATGCCAACCCGTTTCCGGCGACCATGGGCCGGGTCTGCCCCGCACCCTGCGAGGCCGGCTGCAACCGCAACGAGGTTGACGACTACGTCGGCATCAACGGGGTCGAGCAATACGTTGGCGACTGGGCCAACGAAAACGGCATCAAGGCCCCCGAAGCCGGCGCCGATACCGGGCGCAAGGTGGCCGTGATCGGCGGCGGGCCGGCCGGGCTTTCGGCGGCGTTCTTCCTGCGCCGCGACGGCCATTCGGTGACCCTGTTCGAGGCCAACGAAGAACTGGGCGGCATGATGCGCTACGGCATCCCCGGCTACCGGACCCCGCGCGAGATGCTCGACAAGGAGATCGGCCGCATCATCGACATGGGCGTGGACGTGCATACCGGCACCCGGGTCGGGGTCGATGTCTCGCTGGAAGAGATCGAGAAAAGCTTTGACGCCGTCTTCTGGGCATTGGGCGCGCAGAAGGGCCGGCCGCTGCCGATCCCCGGCTGGGAAGACGCCGAAAACTGCATCGAGGGGATCGAATTCCTCGACGCCTTCAACAAGGGCTGGGTCTTCGGCACCGCGAAAAAGGTGGTGGTGGTCGGCGGTGGCGACACCTCGATCGACGTGGCCTCGGTGGCCCGCCGCCTGGGGCATATCACCGATGTGAAACCGGCCGAACATGCCAGCGGGTCGGTGATCGACTTCACCGCCTCCGACGCCGCCGGCGCGCTGTCGCGCGAGGGGATCAAGGCCACGCTGACCTCGCTTTTCCCGGTCGAGGAAATGACCGCCGCCGAGCACGAACGCGAGGACGCCAAGCGCGAGGGCGTCGAGATCATGGGCGGCGTGATGCCGCTGGAGGTGATCCTTGACGAAGACGGCAAGGCAAAGGCCCTGAAGATGTGCAAATGCACCATGAAGGGCAACGCCCCCGAGCCGATCGAAGGCACCGAATTCGAGATCGAATGCGATATCATCATCGCGGCCATCGGCCAGTTCGGCGATCTGAAGGGGGTGGACGAACTCGACAACGGGCGCGGCTTTATCGAGATCGACAGCGCCTATGCGGTCAAGGGACGGGCCAAGCATTTCGCCGGCGGCGACATCGTGCGCCCGCATCTGCTGACCACCGCCATCGGTCACGGGCGCATCGCCGCCGAGGCGATCAACGACTATTTCGACGACGGCGAGATCGACAAGCGTCCGAAGGTGGACGTGCATCATTTCAACCTGCTCGAAGAACTGCATCGTCGCGGCAAGGATCCGCAGCCCTACAGCCATGAACAGACCCGCGGCACCAGCAATGCCGGCTTTGCGGTGCACAATTTCGAGGATCGATCGGACAGCCAGATCATTCCGCACTCCGAACTGTTCAAGGGGCACTTCAACCTGGTGCCGCGCGAAATCCGCGAGGAAAAGCACATCGAGGGCGATGCCGTTCTGGGCAATTTCGAAGAGCGGATCATCGGCTTCACCGAGGAACAGGCCAGAAAAGAGGGCGAGCGCTGCATGTCCTGCGGCATGTGCTTCGAATGCGACAACTGCGTGATCTACTGCCCGCAGGATGCCGTGCACCGCGTGCCCAAGGCCGAACGCACCGTGGGGCGCTATGTCTACACCGACTACACGCGCTGCATCGGCTGCCACATCTGCGCCGATGTCTGCCCCACCGGCTATATCAAGATGGGTCTTGGGGAATAGAGATGCGGCAGGTTCTCGCCAGCGTCGTTGCGCTGTTTGTCCTGTTGAGCGCCCCGCTTCATGCCGGCGGCGACGCGGCAACCGATACGGTCGCCGAGTTCGGTGTGGATGTGGCCCGGGCCATTGGTCCGGCCCATCCCGAGGGCAGTGAATTCATGCGGCTGAACCACATGGACCTCCTCAGGCATGATCGCGACCTGACGATGCATCTGGGCGATCGAAACGTCAGGTATTCGATCAAGCAATGCGTCACCTGCCACGCGACGCGCGGCCCGCAGGGCAAACCGTTGCCCGTGACCGACGAAGGGCAGTTCTGCGCCGCCTGCCACGCGAAAGCTGCCGTCAGGATTGACTGTTTCGAGTGCCATTCGAGGCTGCCGGACAGGGATACCGCAAACCTGCTGGTCCGCAAATACCCGGACAACGCCGACCTGAAGGCGCTGGCCGACTATCTGAACGGGGTGACAGAATGAAGCTTCCCGCACTGAACGCAACGCCGAAGGAGGCGGGCAGGATCAGCCGCCGCGACCTGTTCAGGAGCGGGGCGGCCATGGCCACTGTGGCGCTGGCCCCGGGGGTGACCCTGATGGCCTTCGGCGGCGAGGCTTCGGCCAATGCCGATCCGGGCACCCGCTGGGGTCTGCTGATCGACGTGAACAAATGCGCCTCCGGCTGCACGGCCTGCGTCACCGCCTGTTCCGAAGAAAACGGCTGGAA
>JALSRF010000227.1 GCA_026984895.1 Paracoccaceae bacterium | reverse complement strand
GCTCTTTCGCCTTGGGCAGGGTGGTCCTGATCTGTTCGTGTTCGATCAGCGAACCGGCCATGTTGGCAAACAGCGCCTTTCGGTGCTCGTGGGTTCGGTTCAGGCGGCGGTATCCGCGGGCGTGGCGCATGGTTTCAGTCCTTCTTCATTTTGCTTTGTCCGGCCGCCCGTGCGTGCAGGCGACTCTCCTTGGGGCGGGTGTGCCCGGGTCGCAGTTGCCGGCCCCAGGCGGGAACCGGCGCCTGCCTGTCAGAACTGGTCTTCGAACTTCTTGGCCAGATCCTCGATGTTTTCCGGCGGCCATTCCTCGACATCCATGCCCAGGTGCAGCCCCATGCCCGAAAGCACTTCCTTGATCTCGTTCAAGGACTTGCGCCCGAAGTTCGGGGTGCGCAGCATCTCGGCCTCGGTCTTCTGGATCAAATCGCCGATATAGACGATGTTGTCGTTCTTCAGGCAGTTGGCGGACCGCACCGAAAGCTCCAGTTCGTCCACCTTCTTCAGCAGCAGCGGGTTGAATTCCAGCCCGTCGTCCTCTTCCTGGCGGCCGGCGCTCTCCGGTTCGTCGAAGTTCACGAAGATCGACAGCTGATCCTGCAGGATGCGCGCGGCAAAGGCCACGGCATCTTCGGGCCTGACCGAACCATCGGTTTCCAGTTTCAGCGTCAGCTTGTCGTAGTCAAGCACCTGTCCCTCGCGGGTCGGCTGCACGTCGTAGCTGACCTTTTTCACCGGCGAATAGATCGCATCCACCGGGATCAGGCCGATCGGTGCATCCTCGGGGCGGTTCCTGTCGGCGGCGACATAGCCCTTGCCGGTATTGACCGTAAGCTCGATGTAAAGATCGGCGCCCTCGTCGAGATGGCAGATCACGTGCTCCTTGTTCAGGATCTCGATGCCGGCGATTTCGGCAATGTCGCCGGCGGTCACGATCGTCGGCCCCTTGGCGGCAACCGACAGGCGCTTGGGCCCCTCGACCTCCATGCGGATGGCAACGCCCTTGAGGTTCAGCACGATGTCGGTCACGTCCTCGCGCACGCCCGACACCGACGAAAATTCATGCAGCACGTTGTCGATCTGGATCGAGGTGATGGCGGCCCCCTGAAGCGAGCTCATCAGCACCCGGCGCAGCGCATTGCCCAGCGTCAGGCCGAAGCCGCGTTCCAGAGGTTCGGCCACGACGGTGGCCTGGCGCATCGGATCGTTGCCCGGTTTCACCTGGAGTTGCTGGGGCTTTATCAGTTCGGCCCAGTTCTTGTGGATCATGCGTGTCTCCTCAATTCTTGTTTTCCGGCCCATGTCCAAAAGTCGGAAAACGCCCGAGGTAAATATGACTTCCCGGGGCGGCGACATGCCCCCCCGGGCGGATCGTGCGGCCTAGACGCGGCGGCGCTTGGGCGGCCGGCAGCCGTTATGCGCAATCGGGGTCACATCGCGGATCGAGGTGATGTTGAAGCCGATCGCCGCCAGCGCGCGCAAGGCGCTTTCGCGCCCGGAGCCGGGCCCCTGGACCTGGACTTCCAGCGTCTTCACGCCGTGTTCCTGCGCCTTCCTGCCGGCGTCTTCGGCGGCCATCTGGGCGGCATAGGGCGTGGACTTGCGCGACCCCTTGAACCCCATGGTGCCGGCCGAAGACCAGGCAATGGCGTTGCCCTGCACGTCCGAAATCAGGATCTTGGTGTTGTTGAAAGAGGAATTCACATGGGCAACGCCGGCGGCGATGTTCTTGCGTTCCTTGCGCTTGATGCGGGTCTTGTCACGAGCCATCTTCCAGCCCCCCTATTTCTTCTTGCCGGCAATGGCCTTGGCCGGGCCTTTGCGGGTGCGGGCGTTGGTGTGGGTGCGCTGGCCGCGCACCGGCAGGTTGCGACGGTGCCGCAGGCCGCGGTAGCAGCCCAGGTCCATCAGGCGCTTGATGTTCATCTGCACCTCGCGGCGCAGGTCGCCTTCGACGGTGAAGTTGCTGTCGATGTATTCGCGGATCGCCAGAACCTCGGCATCGCTCAGCTCGTTCACGCGACGGCTTTCGTCGATGTTGACGGCTTCGCAGATCTTTCTGGCCGAGGACGGGCCGATTCCGGTGATATAGGTCAGGGCGATGGGAACCCGCTTTCCGGTGGGTATGTTGACGCCGGCGATACGTGCCACGTTTGCTTTCCTTTTCGTTGCGGTTCCGTAACCCCAGAACCTTTTTTCACAACGTAGGCCCGCGGGCTTCGCACCTCGCGGGCTTCGGCTGACTCTCGATGGATCGTGCCGGGGTGCGCCCCCGGCTTTGCGGTCCGATTCCCTTGCGGGATGCGGTGAATTAGAGGGGATTCCGCCCCGCGTCAAGGGCCGATGCACCGGTCAGGCAAGCCCGCCGCCCGATGGGCGGCGGGATGGGCGGCCCGGAACCTGCCCGAGCCGCGCCAGATGGTCGCGCGCCGGTCGGTTCAGAGCCAGCTTGCCGGGGCAAAGCGGAAGCCCGCACCGTCGCGCAGCAGGCGCCCGAAACCGGGGAAATGCACATGGCTGCCGGCGATCAGGATGCCATCCGAACTGGCCCTGTCGAACATCGCGGCGCGCGAGCGCGCGGCCAGCGCGCCGTCGATGTCAAAGCCGGTCATCACATCCGGCAGTGCCGCTTGCAAGTCGGGGTGCAGCACCGTGTCGGCAAGCAACAACAGCTGGCGTTCGCCACCGTCGATATGGACGACCGAGTGGCCGGGCGTGTGCCCCGGCGACAGTTCAAGCGTGAGGCCCGGCGCCACTTCGGTGCCCGAAGCGACCGGGCGCAAGCGATCCGCATAGGCCGCGAACACGCCCTGGGCCAGGCCGAACATGCCCTTTGCCTCATCCGGAGCCTGAGCCATCATGCCCGCATCGCTCCAGAATCCATGATCGACATCGGAAATCACCAGTTCGGCATTGGGGAAGCTGGCCGCACCACCGCTGAGCAACCCGCCGAT
>JALSRF010000226.1 GCA_026984895.1 Paracoccaceae bacterium | reverse complement strand
CAGGTGGTGCTGCCAGCTGCCAGGGGCGGGGCCAGGCGCCGGCGCGCAGGCCAGGCGCCGGGCGCCGTTTCGCCATGCCGGGCAAAAGCCGCCCCGCGCGCCTGTCGCCCGCCCGGTGCGGTTGTGCCGACTCGCGGCTGGCCGCGCCCCGAGCCCCGGCAGTGCCCGCGCCTGCGCCCCGCCCGCGCCTGCACCCCGGCCGCGCCCGAGCCCCGGCCCGGGCCGCCGGCCGGCGTGGCTGCGCGGCGGTCCCGATCCGGTGGGGCAGGGGCGTCTGGCAATGCACGGGGGTGCCTTTCATGACGGTTTGCGCGGCTGGGCCTGGATCTGGTCCGATCATTGGAACATGTCGGCGGATTTTCGGCAAGGCGCGGTTCGCCGCCACGGGTTCACTGCGCGCGGCGCGTTCCGATCGGGGGGCGATCCGGCGTGCCACCGGCGCCTGAGCGGGCGGCGTGTATCCCGCGCGCCACGCTTTGGGAGGGCGCGCATGCGGTTGCCTTGATGCCCGGGCATGTGCATGTATCGGGCAGGACGACGCGCCGGCGCCGGCGCCGTTTCATGCGGCGCGGGAGGGGCCGGGGCGATGGCCGGAGCTGTGATCGGGCCGCTGCTGATCGGGCCGCAGGATCGAGAGGGACAATGTCGGAAAAGATCGTGATTCTCGGGGTCTTCGTGGCCGATACCACCTATCGCGCGGCGCGCCAGCCGCGCATGGGCGAAACCATCCTGGGCGACGGCTTTGCCCTGGGGCCCGGGGGCAAGGGATCGAACCAGGCGGTGGCGGCGGCGATGGCCGGTGGCGATGTGCATTTCCTGACCAGGCTCGGGCGCGATCCCTTCGCCGACATGGCGCTGGCGACCTGGAAAAGGGCCGGCGTCACCCCGGCGGTCAGCTGGCATGACGACGGCTACACCGGCGCGGCCTGCATCCATGTCGATTCGGCCAGCGGAGATAACGCGATCATCATCTGCCCGGGCGTGGGCGGCAGCATTTCGCCCGCCGACATCGAAGCGCATGGCGGCCTGATCGGCGAAGCGGGGGTGTTCGTGACGCAACTGGAACAGCCGATGGACGCGGCGCAGCGGGCGCTGGAACTGGCGCGCGCCGGCGGGGCGACCACGGTGCTGAACCCGGCGCCCGCCGTCAGCCTTGCCGAGGGCATGCTGGCGCTGTGCGACTATGCCACCCCGAACGAAACCGAGGCCGAGGCGCTCACCGGCATCAGGGTGGCCGGCATCGACGACGCCAGTCGCGCCGCCGCGGCGCTGCGCCGGCTGGGGGCGGGGGCGGCGCTGATCACGCTGGGCGAAAACGGCGTGCTGTATCACGGCGCCGAGGGCGCGGTGCATGTGCCGGCGCTGGACGCCGGTCCGGTTGTCGAGACCACCGGCGCGGGGGATGCCTTCAACGGCGGTTTCGCCGCCGCCCTGGCGCGCGGGACGCCGCCCCTTGAGGCGGTGCGCTTTGGCTGCGCCACGGCGGCGATTTCGGTGACCCGTGCCGGAACGGCGCCTTCGATGCCGGCGCGCGCGGAGATCGAGGCGCTGCTCGCGGCGACAGCCTAGCGCGCGGGTGCAGCCACAGGCGCGCAGCCGCAGGCGCGAAACGGGACGGCGGAACGCCGGGACCGTGAGACGGTGGAACGGCGAGAGGGCGGGCCGCGCCCGTGTTCCGGTCCCGTGCGCCGCGCCCGTGCCGGGGCGCGCCGGGATGCGCCGGGATGCGCCGACGAAAGGAGACGGCAATGATGCGTATCGATGCCCATCAGCACTACTGGCAGCCGCGGCGTGGCGACTACGACTGGATGCCGGCGGACGATGCGGTGCTTGCCCGGGCCTATGCGCCGGGCGACCTGGCGCCGCATCTGGCGGCAGCTGGCGTTGAAAAAACCGTTCTGGTTCAAGCGGCTGCAACGATAAACGAAACCGAATACCTGCTTGGCATCGCCGATGCCACCGACAGCGTGGCCGGGGTTGTCGGCTGGGTGGATTTCGAGCGCCCGGAGCAGATCGCGCAGTTGCGCCGGCTGGCCGCGCATCCGAAATTCCTGGGCGTTCGCCCGATGATCCAGGACATCCCCGATCCGGACTGGATGCTGCGCGACGATGTGCAATGGGGGTTTCGCGCGGTGTGCGATCTGGGGCTGAGCCTGGATGCGCTCGGCTATCCGCTGCACCTGGCGAACTTCCTGACCCTGGCCAGGCGCTATCCGGGGATGCGCATGGTGATCGACCATTGCATGAAGCCGCGCATCCGCGATCACGCGGCGCTGCCCGGCGCCTTTGCGCACTGGGCCGAGGGCATGGCCCGGCTGGCCGGCGAAACCGGCGCATTCTGCAAGCTTTCGGGGCTGGTCACCGAGGCGGGCGAGGACTGGACGATCGACGATCTGCGCCCCGTTGCCGGGCATGTGCTGAGCCATTTCGGCCCGCAACGGGTGATGTGGGGGTCCGACTGGCCGGTGTGCCGGCTGCGCGCCAGCTATCGGGGCTGGTTCGAGACGGCGCAGCACCTGGTGGCCGGGCTGGGGGCGCGCGACCGGGCGCGGGTGTTCGCGGGCACGGCAGCGGCGTTTTACCGCCTGGCGCCCTGAGCGGCCCGGCGTCGTCGCGCGCCCCGCGGGTGGCTGAAACAGCCCGGGGGCGCGCGTCTTCCAGCGGCGCGACATCGCCGATCAACCGGCGCAGATGCGCGGGCGTCGCCGCGCGCGCGGCGCAGGCGGCGGCAGCAGGCGGGGCCTGTCGTCCTGTCCCGGCATCGGCTTGCTCCGATCACCTGACACGGCTAACATGTCAGTGCCGGGGGCTCGCGGGCGACACCTGTGCGCTCAACGACGAAATGCGCTGATTGCAAATGCTGCCGGGCCGCCGAAACGATGGAGGCCAACACCATGGAGCCTGAGCGCGATGCCATCCTGATGCACCGGGCGGACAACGTGGTGGTGGCGCTTGGCGATCTCGGCGCGGGGCACCGG
>JALSRF010000225.1 GCA_026984895.1 Paracoccaceae bacterium | reverse complement strand
CGCGCCTCGGCCACCTCGCCGAAAAGCGCGCCGCCCCTGGGGCTCAGGTCAAGCTCCAGTATCCTTTTCTTGGGGCGCCAGCCCAGCCGCGCCACGGTTTGCGGGTCCGCAACCGAAAACATCGCCCCGAAGCGCATCGCCTTGCCGACGATTTCCGCCTGCAGGGCACGTTTCTCGTCGATCATCGCGAACAGTTCCGAAAACCGCGATCCGTCGCGGTTCTTCTTGTAGCGGTGCAAGAGAGCCAGCCCCAGCCAGATCCGTTCTTCATGGGTCAGCCCGCCCAGGTTGGCGCGCGTCGCGTTGTCGAAACAGACCTCGGCCCGGTAGTCCGGATGCGCCCGCCAGGTCACGTCATGCAACAGACAGGCGGCCTTGATCAGCCGGCGCGTCGCCGGGCGCTCGGCCCGGAAGATCGGGCGGATGAACCGGTAGAGTGCACGGCCGAACCCCGGGCGGCGCGCGTCCTTGCGTTCGGCGAACAGGCAGGCCTCGATCAGAGGGTCGCGCCTGCGGGCGTGTTCGGGCATCTGTTCATAGAGCATGCCTTCGCGAATGCCATAGCTCGACACGGCGATTTCCCGGGGGCGAAAGGCGCGGATCAGCTCGCCCAGGACCACGCTGGCAACGGGGATCAGGGAAAGGCGCGCTTCCGAGGTGCCGGTGCGGGCGCGCACGCGGGCCGGATCCTGCCTGGCGAACCAGTCCAGCGTGGCCCGCACCGATCTGGGCGTCATCCGGTATTCGTGCAGCACATGCAACGGGTAGCTGCGCCGCTCCATGTCCAGCCGGGCGATCGCCCGCCACGAGCCGCCCACCAGATACAGGCGATCGTGCGCGCCGCCCATGTCTTCAAGCAGCCCGGCGATCACGTTGCGAACGTGCGTTTTCAGTCCTTTCCTGCCGCCGGCGACATTCTGCAGCTTCAGCGGACCCAGCGCCGAGGTGATGCGCCGGCCCACCTGCCCGTCGCACAGCCGGGCCAGTTCCATGGACGAGCCGCCGATGTCACAGACCAGCCCCTGGGCGTCCGGCCAGCCCAGCAGCACGCCCTGGGCCGAAAGCCGGGCTTCCTCGGCGCCGTCGATGACCCAGACCCTCAGCCCGGTTTCGCGCAGCACCTCTTCGCAGAACGCGGGCCCGTCCTCGGCCTCGCGCACGGCCGCGGTCGCCACCGCCGTCAGCGGTGCCAGCTTCATGCCTTCGGCGAGCAGCTGAAACCGCCGGATTGCGGCCAGCGCGCGCACCCGCCCCTGCGGATTCAGCCGCCCGCTCTGATCAAGCCCGCGCCCGAGGGCACACATGATCTTTTCGTTGTAGAAATAGGCCGGGCTGCGCGCCGCGCCATCGAACACCACCAGCCGGACCGAGTTCGATCCGACATCGACCACCCCCACGCGCGAAAGCGCGCGCGCCGACGGATCGTCGAACAAGGGCCGGCCGAAAGGATCCCAGTGCGGGTCGCGGTGAAGGTCCCGGTCAGTTTCGAGATCGGCCATGTTGCCTCCTGTCGCGCGCGAACCTAGCGTGCCGCCCGGCGCCGGTCCAGCCTGCTTCAGTCCTGCGAATGGGCCAGTTCGGGCACGTCCTTCGCGCCGGCCGATCCGCGCCCGGACAGCGACGGGTTTTCCATGAAGAACCGGTGACACGAAAACGGATTGTCCAGCCCCGACATGTCGGCGCGCCGGTAGGTTCCATCGGGTTGCAGCACCCAGCTCTGGGCCACGTCGGCCAGGTTGGCGGCCATGATCTGGCTGACGATCTGCGCCTTGACCGTGGCATTGGTGATCCGCACCAGGGTTTCGACCCGGCGTTTCAGGTTCCGCCCCATCCAGTCGGCCGACGAAATGAACACCGCCGCCTTTTTCGAGGGCAGCCCGTGGCCGTTGCCGAAACACACGATGCGCGAATGTTCCAGAAACCGCCCGACGATGGATTTCACCCGGATGTTTTCGCTCAGCCCCCGGATCGAGGGCCGCAGCCCGCATATCCCGCGCACCACGAGGTTGATGCGCACGCCCGCCTGCGAGGCGCCATAGAGCGCGTCGATCACGTCCGGCTCCACCAGCGCATTCATCTTCGCCCAGATCTCGGCCGGCTTGCCCTGGCGGGCGAAATCGGCCTCGCGCCCGATCATCGCGATCAGCCGGTCCTTCAGGTTGATGGGCGAGATCGCAAGGTTTTCCAACCCCTCGGGCTGGGCGTAGCCGGACAGGTAGTTGAATACCTTGGTGGCATCGCGCCCGAGCGCGCCGTCGCAGGTAAACAGCGAAAGATCGGTATAGATGCGGGCCGTGATCGGGTGATAGTTGCCGGTGCCGTAATGGGTGTAGGTCACCAGCCGGTCGCCCTCGCGGCGCACCACGGTGCTGATCTTGGCATGGGTCTTGTAGTGCAGGAAACCATAGACCACATGGGCGCCGGCGCGCTCCAGCCGGCGCGACAGGCGGATGTTGGCGGCCTCGTCGAAGCGGGCCTTGAGCTCCACCAGCGCGGTCACCGACTTGCCGTTTTCCGCCGCTTCGCACAGGGCGGCCACGATCGGGCTGTCGCGCGAGGTGCGATAGAAGGTCTGCTTGATCGCCAGCACGTCCGGGTCGCGCGCCGCCTGCTGCAGGAAGCGCACCACCATGTCGAAGGTTTCGTAGGGATGGTGCAGCAGCATGTCCTTCTGGCGGATGGCGGCAAACATGTCGCCGTCGTGGTCCTGCACGCGCTCGGGCACGCGCGGGGTGAAGCTGGGCCATTGCAGGTCGGGGCGTTCGTCAAGCACCAGTTCGCCCAGATCCGACATCCCCAGCATGCCGTGCACCTCGATCACCTCTTCTTCGGAGGCGCGCAGTTCGTGCATGATGGTGTGCCGCAAGCCGGTGGGCGCATCGGCGGTGATCTTCAGGCGCACCACCTCGCCCCGGCGGCGGCGCTTGAGCGCCACCTCGAATTCGCGCACCAGGTCCTCGGCCTCGTCCTCCAGTTCCAGATCGC
>JALSRF010000224.1 GCA_026984895.1 Paracoccaceae bacterium | reverse complement strand
ATCCAGCCGATCGACCCGGTTGCCCTTGGGCTTTGCAAGCAGTCCGAACTGGACGCGGCCGTGCAGAAGGCCGCCGCCAAAAAGGCCCGGGAAGGCGTGGTGATGAGCGACGACGAGAGGCGCAAGCTGGTCGGAACCGAACAGTCGCTGCTGATGGAAGCCGAGCCGAAGATCCCCGCATCCATTTCCGGGCTGGAGACCTTTACCCTGGGCGGCGACGACCGGGAAAAGGAAAAGGAACTGGATGCCGACAGCCTGTTCAATTTGCCCGACACGCCCGATGCGGACGCGGATGCGGATGCGGATACAGTCCGTCCCCAGGCCCCCGAAGACGACGACAGCAAGTCGGACTGACGCCCCCATTCATCCGGCGCCCGTTCATCCGGCACCGGGCAGAAAACCGCCCGCGCCGGCGGGATGTTCGCGCGCCGAAGCACGCTGCGCTGCCCTTGACCTGCCCGCCCGCCATGCCCGCCGGCGTTGCCGCCCCGGCTGCGGCTGCGGCGGCTCCGGGGCCCGGCGGATCGGGACAGATTATGGCAAAAACGTGACAACGGCCGGATTTTGCCCGCCCGGTCCCGGCTGCCTGCTTCGGTTTTCCGGGCGCAGGCGGTAGACTCCTCGGAAAAAAACGACGCCCGCAAAGAGCAGGCCGAAACCGAGGCAGAGCACCATGCCCACCACCTATCTGGACCAGTTCTGGGTCATGGACCCATGGGCCCCGCCGCCGCCGGGCACCGCGCTGGTCGTGCAGAAGTTCACCATCATCGACCAGAACGACAACAGCAGAATCGGACGGGCAGGCGGCGATTCCATCGACGGCAGCGATATCATCGCCTCCTACCCCGGCGACACCGTGACCGTTGTGCTTTCGAATGGCACCACGGTAACCGTCACCGGGGTTACCTTCTACCTTGCCGACGGGCGCCAGGTCTTCACGCCCATAGACGGCTCGGTCCTGCAGAACGCGACCTTCCAGAGTTCCACCGCGGTCTATGGCCAGGCCCCGATCACGCCGCCCCAGCTGGGCCCGCCCTGTTTCACCCCCGGCACGCTCATCCGAACCGAAACCGGCGAGGTGCCGGTGGAAGCCCTGCGCCCGGGCATGCGGGTGGTGACGCTCGATCGGGGCGGGGTTGCGGTGGCGCTGATCCACCGGCGCCATCTGGGCGGCGCCTATCTGCGCGACAGGCCCCGCCATGCGCCGGTGCGTATCGCCGCCGGCGCGCTTGGCGCGGGGCTGCCGCGACGCGATCTTCTGGTGTCCCCGCAGCACCGGATCATGATCGCGTCACCGGCCGCGCGCCGCATGTTCGGCTCGGCCGAAATCCTGGCGCCGGCCTGCCAGCTGACCGACTGGCCCGGGATCGAACGGATGACGCCGCCCGGCGGCGGGGTGGACTACATTCACATCCTGCTGGATCATCACGCCGTCATCCTGGCCGAGGGCGCCCCGGCCGAGACCCTGTTTCTGGGCGCGCAGATGCACGAACTGCTGGAACCGCGCGAGGTCATGCGCATGCGCTGTGCACTGGGTCTGCGCGAGGAACCCGAAATGCAGCCGGCACGCCTGCTGGTGCGCGGCGGCCGGCTGCGGCAGTTGCTGAGGCGCCACGCCGCGAACGGCAAGCCGCTTCTGTTTGCCCCCCCGCGGCCGGCCCGCTCCGAGGGCCCATGCCCGGCGCCCCGCCTGGCGGCCGCGGGCTGACGGCGCCCCCCCGCCATGACGCAGGCGGCATGGCCCCGGTGCCGGACGGCCCGCGGCCGGCGGCCGGTCAGACCTCGGCCACGACCTGTTCGAGCATGGCGCGCACCTGGCCGGCAACGGCCTTCAGCTTGTCGTTGTCGATGCCCATCATCGACGCCTGCGGATCGATGGCGCTGACTTCCACGCCGTCCTCCACCTCTCGCAAGATGACATTGCACGGAAGCATGGCGCCCACCCTGGGCTCCAGCCCCATCGCTTCCCAGGCCATGTTCGGGTTGCACGCGCCCAGGATGCGATAGCCGGCCATGTCCTTGTCAATCTTCTTCTTCATGGTGGCCTTGACATCGATTTCGGTCAGAACGCCAAAACCGTGCTTGCCCAGCGCCTCGCGGGTGCGTGCATCGACGCTGTCGATATCCGCGCCGGGGATGACGCGGTCCAGGGTGTAGCTCATCGGGATTCTCCTGCGGTTGATCCTTGGGGAAACTTGTGTGCGCGCGGCCGCGATTGCAAGCGGGTGCGGCGTTCCATCGCCCCGCCGCGCGCCGGCCGAGCAGACCGCGTTCGCCGGCCCTGCGCGAAACGCTGCGACGCCGGAGCTTTCGCCTGCCCCGCACGGGACCGCTGCCCGCCACCGGGCGAGGCGCCCCGCCCCGTGAACCGGGTCAGCCGGTGGACCAGGCGCGCGGCTGCTTCATCCCCGCGATCCTGCAGGCCTGTTTGACATAGCCATACGGAAACAGTTCGAACAGCGCCATTTTCGCCTCGTGCCTGGTCAGACCGTCCGGCGCGGCCAGGAACTTCAGCACGAAACGCGCATCCGCGGCGATGCCGTGTTCCTCCAGGTAGTCGCGCATGAAGCGGATCACCTCCCAGTGGCGCCGGCCCAGTTCGATGCCTTCCTCGCGCGCGACATGTTCGGCGAATTCCCGGCTCCAGTCCCGCGGATCGACAAGGTAACCATGCCCATCGACGGCAACCGTGCCGCCTTCAAGCTGAACGTATCCGGGGGGCTCGGGAAGTGCGCGCATGTTCTGACCTCGCTGGCTGGATGGTCCCGCAATGATGATTGCATGGATGCGCGCCCGAGGATACCGGCCGCCTGTTGTGCGTCCTTGCGCTGGATCAAACCGGGCGCCGGGCGGCGCATCCCGGTTTGCTGCCCGAGCGCCGCCGTCCGCAAAGGGATGCTCGGCCCGGCGCGTTGGCCTCGGGCCTCGGGCCTCGGGCCTCAGACCGTGCGCCAGTAGGCCGGGCGCAACAGCACGAAGACCGTCAGCATCTCCAGGCGCCCCAGAT
>JALSRF010000223.1 GCA_026984895.1 Paracoccaceae bacterium | reverse complement strand
ATATTTTCCAGCCCGTTCGCCCTGCCCAAGGCCTGGAGCCTGGACAATTACAAGGTGATCTGGACCACCACCGACGTGCCGCGTTACCTGGTGAACTCGGCCATCGTCACGGTGATCTCGGTGGTGTTCCTGCTGGTGACGGGCACCATGGCGGCCTATGCGATCTCGCGCTACAAGTTCCGCGGCGCGATCATGGTGTCGCTGTTCTTCCTGGCCGGGCTGATGCTGCCGCTGCGGCTGGCGATCATCCCGTTGTTCGTGCAGATGCGTGCCATGGGTCTGGTGGATAACCTGATGGGGCTGATCTTCATCTATACCGCGATGAGCCTGCCCTCGACGGTGTTCATCCTGTCGGGATTCCTGCGCGCCCTGCCGAGCGAACTGGAAGACAGCGCGCGCATCGACGGCGCCTCGGAGCTGCGCATCATGGTGCAGATCATGGTGCCGCTGATCACCCCGGCGCTGGTGATTGCGGGCATCTACAACGCGGTGCCGATCTGGAACGACTTCTTCTTTCCGCTGATCTTCATCCAGACCCCGGAAAACAAGACCCTGGCCCAGGGGCTGACCGCATTCTTCGGCGAATACAGCGTGAACTACGGTGTGCTTTATGCCGGTCTGACGCTGGCGGCGCTGCCGGTGGTGGTGGTGTTCATCGTCCAGTCGAAGAAGTTCATCGCCGGGATGACCGCCGGCGCCATCAAGTAGGCGCCGACATGACCGATCCCGCCGCGGCGATCGCCTCTGTGGTGGATCGGGCAATCGAGGAACGGCTGTTCCCGGGGGCCGAGGTGCTGGTGGCGCGGGGCGGGGATATCGCCCTGCATCTGCGCCGCGGCACCTCGGACGGGCAGCACCCGCTGGCGCGCGACGCGATATTCGACCTGGCCTCTCTGACCAAGCCGGTGGCCACGGCCGCGATGCTCGAACGCCTGCTGGCGGCCGGCGAGGTGCGGCTCGAGGATCGCGCCAGCCGGTTCCTGCCGGCCTTTGTCGGCGCGGGGCGCGAGGCGATCACGCTGCGCCAGCTTGCCGGCCATTTTTCCGGCCTGCCCGCCCAGGTCCGCATGGCCGATTTCCTGAGCGGCGCCGAGGAAGCGCGCGCATACCTGTTGCATATCGCGCCCGAGCACGCGCCCGGCGAACGCGTGGTCTACAGCTGCATCGGATACCTGCTGCTGGGCGAGGTCATCGCGGCGGTCACCGGCCAGCCGCTGGATGCCGCCTTCGGCGAACTGGTCGCCGGCCCGCTGGGTCTGAGCGATACCCTCTATGCCGCCCATCGGCGCCCGGATCTGGCCGCGCGCCTGGTGCCCACCGCGCCGCCCGAGCGCCCCGGCGCCCCGCGCCCGGGCGAGGTCAGCGACAGCACCGCGCGCCTGCTGGGCGGGGTGGTCGGCAATGCCGGGCTGTTTTCCAGCGCGCGCGATCTGCATGGCTTTGCCCGCGCCTGTCTTGACGGCGGATGCGCGCGCCCGACGCAACGCCTGAGCCCGCCGGGCATGGTGCCGCCGCGCACACTGGGCTGGGAATTGCGCAGCGCGGACTTCGCCGATGCCAGTTGCGGCCCCGGCTTCCCGGCCCCGTCCATCGGCCATACCGGCTTTACCGGCACCTCGCTGTGGATCGCCCCCGAAAGCGGGCTGATCGTGATCGTGCTGAGCAACCGGACATGGTTCAGCCACCGCGGCACGCTGAAGGAAATGGCCGCTTTCCGCCATCGCATCCACGCGCTTGCGGCGCGCCTGGCGGAGGGATGAGCGCCGTCACGCGCCGGATGAATCTGCATCCCGCCCTTTGCCCGCGGCGGCAATCTCGTGGATGGTCTGCTCGATCGCAAGCGCCTCGTTCATCAGCACGGCGCGACTCTCGCGCCCGGCGATGGCGTCGATGACGGCGCCCGCTTCGATAGTCTTTTGATCCTGAAATCCCATCGAGTGCCCCGGCGCCGGATTGAACAGCCCGTAGGGCGGGTGCGCCGGTCCGCTCAGGATGGTCTTGAACCCCTGTTCGGCCGGGGCCCCTTCGGCCTGGTAGAGGAGCAGTTCGTTCATGCGCTCCTGGTCGAACGACAGCATGCCGCGCTCGCCGTGGACTTCGAACGACAGGCGGTTCTTGCGGCCCCAGGCGACCCGGGACGAGGAAATCACCCCGCGCGCGCCCGAGGAAAACCGCAGCAGCGCGCTGGCGATATCCTCGTTCTCGACCGCCGCGCGGCCGCTTCCGTCGGCAAGCGGTCGGCTGGCATGCACGGTCTGGATATCGGCGGCCAGAACCTCGATTTCGCCCATCAGCCTGCGCGCCAGGCTGACCAGGTGGCATGTCATGTCCCCCAGAACCCCCAGCCCGGCTTCATCGCCGAGACAGCGCCAGCTCCAGGGGCTTTGCGGGTCGGCCTGGTAGTCCTCATCCACGAAGCCGCGGAAATGGATCGGCCGCCCGATCGCCCCCGCGCGCAGCAGTTCGACGGCATGGAGAAAGGCGGGGTTCTGCACGTAATTGTAGCCGATCACCGCCACCACGCCGGCCTTTTCGACTTCGGCAGCCATCTTCCGGGCGTCATCCAGGCTCACCGCCAGGGGCTTTTCGCACCAGATGTGCTTGCCCGCCCTGGCCGCCTCGATCACCAGTTCGGCATGCATCTTGTTGGGTGTGGTGATCGACACGACGTCAACGCGCGCGTCTGTGATCGCTTCCCGCCAGTCATCGGTGGCGCGTGCGAAACCGAACTGCGCGGCCAGCGTCTCGGCCTTCTCCCGCGGCACGTCACACAGCGTCTCCAGCCGCGGCCGCGGGTCATTGCCGAATACCGCGTGGACCGTTCGCCAGGCCAGCGCATGCGCCTTGCCCATGAAACCGGTGCCGATCAGGGCAACCCCAACATCCTTCATTTCGTTTCCCTTAACCGTTGTCGCGCCGGTAGATCCAGTCATGGTCCGGGTGGTTCTGAAAGCGCCATTTACGCAACGGCCCGGCCATCACGTTCAGGTAATACATCTCGTAGCCATAGGGTACGCCGCAGGG
>JALSRF010000222.1 GCA_026984895.1 Paracoccaceae bacterium | reverse complement strand
GGTGGAGCAGCACCGTCACGACCATCACCGGTGCCACGTCATACGATTGCGGGATTGCCGGTGAGCCCGCCAAGTTCGGTGGTTCGCTCGGGGTGGCCACCGGCAGCACCAACGTGGGCGTCATCGGCCCTCAGGCCTTCTATGCCCCCGCGACGATCGTGCTAACCGCTAATGGGGGCGATTTCGTCGGTGGCGATGTACGGATCGCGATCCAGTATCTGCTGCCAACGGTGCCGACCGCCTGATCTACCTGCCACCTACAAGGAAACGACCAATGACACCACCGCACGCCGATGCGGGTTTCGTCCGCATGCCCGAAGAGGATTTCGAGGCCATCCTTGCACGGGCCGCCGAAAAGGGCGCCCGCAAGGCGCTCGCAGACGTCGGCCTCGAAGGGCCCGAAGCCGCCATCGACATCCGCGACCTGCGCACGCTGCTGGCGAGCCTTCGCATGGCCCGGCGCACTGCCTGGCAGACCATCGTCCGGCTGATGACAACAGGCTTGCTGCTGGCCCTGATCGCGGGGGTGGCGGTGAAACTCAAGATCTTCGGAATTGGAGAATAAGCATGAACGTGGACGAGATTGCCCGCGAGATCGTTGCGCGCGAGGGCGGTTTTGTGATGGACCCGGATGACCCCGGCGGCGCCACGAAATACGGCGTGACCATCGGCACCATGCGCGCGCTGGGCCTGGACAAGACGGGTGACGGGCGCATCACGGTCGAGGATGTGAAGGCGCTGACCGGCTCGGACGCCGTGCAGATCTTCCGGGAGCGGTATTTCCACGGACCGCGTATCGATCTGCTACCCGAGGTTCTCCAGCCTTCGGTCTTCGACATGCAGGTCAATGCCGGCAGCAATGCGGTGCGCATCCTGCAGCGCCTGCTGGCCGAGTTCGAGGAGCCGGTGACGGTGGACGGGCTGATCGGGCCGCAGACGGCCGAGGCCGCGAAACGTGCCCATGACAAGGCCGGACGCTACCTGGTCGATGCCTATGCCATCGCCCGGCGCACCTACTACTTCCGTCTGGCCGACCGCAAGCCCGCCTTGCGCAAGTTCGCCCGTACCCGGGCCGGCACCAAGGGCGGCTGGATCCGGCGGGCGGAGGAGTTCATGCGGCCGCGTTACCGGATGACCGAGACCGAGTTTGCAGAGAGGGTGAAGGCATGGGCCTGATCGAGGGCCTGTTCGGCTGGCTGTTCGGCGGCGGGCTGAAGGACGTGCGCCAGACGGCGGAGATCTTCCGCCCCAACGCCGAGGCGGAAGCGCAGCGCACGGCCGAGTTCCAGGCCGCCGCGCTCAACCAGTTCGGCACCGAGTTCCGCCAGCAACGCGGCCTGTTCGACCGCATCATCGATGGCCTCAACCGTCTGCCCCGGCCAGCCATGGCGCTGGGCGTACTTTTCCTGATCGGCTCGGCCATGGTCGACCCCGTCTGGTTCGCCTCGCGCATGCAGGGCCTCGCCCTTGTCCCCGAGCCGCTCTGGTGGCTGCTCGGCGCCATCGTCAGCTTCTACTTCGGCGCCCGCCACCAGGTGAAGGCGCAGGAATTCCAGGCATCACTGGCCGAAACGTTGGCCCGCACGCCGCAGGTAGTGCGCAACATCGAGGCGATCCGGGTGCTGCACGCGGACAGCCTAGGGGCGGCTGATGTGGGAGCCGAGGCCGAGTTGGCGCTGGGCGTCATCGGGCCGGGGGAAAACCGGGCGGTCACGGACTGGAAATCCGGGGATGGGACATCATGAGCCTCGCGACATGAGGTCCCGTTCACCGATTTCGATGTCCGCCATTTCCGACCGAAGCCACTTCGCCAGCAGGTTTGCCACGGCTTCGACCTGCTCCGGTTTACGCAACGCGCATTCCCATGCCGTTGCGACGCGCCATCCGGATTCCAGGAGTGAGTCCCGCACCGCGATGTCCCGCGCAACGTTGGCCGAGAACTTGGCCTGCCAGAACTCCTGGCGTGTGGCGGGGGTCGTGGCATAGCGACATCCCTCATGCCGATGCCAGAAGCATCCGTGCACGAACACGGCCGCCCTGTATTTCGGCAAGACGAGGTCGGGACGGCCGGTGACGTTCTTCGCATGCAGGCGATAGCGGAAGCCGCGGGCGTGCAGCGCCAGGCGCAATACGCGTTCGGGCTTCGTGTTCCTGCCCCTGATTCCGGCCATCATCCGGGACCGGGTTACCTTGTCGACGATATCGACCATTCTGCACCTGGTTTTTGTTTCCAGGGTCGTTATACACCATCGGAAACCGGTTCATCAGGAGATTGCATTGCCTGCCACTTTCGGCATCATCGACCTTTTTGCCGGCCCTGGCGGGCTGGGCGAGGGTTTCGCGTCCTTCGCCTCGGACGGACACAGGTCGTTCCGCATCGGCATCTCGGTCGAGAAAGAGGCTGCGGCCCATCGCACCCTGACCTTGCGCGCCTTCCTGCGCGAATACCGGGCGCGGCACGACACACTGCCCGGTGAATTCATCGACTTCCATGCAGGGCTGATCGACGAGCCGGACTGGTCATCGGTGGATCGGGAGGCGTGGCAGCTGGCGACCGAGGAAGCGCGCTGTCTCGAGCTTGGCACCGAGGCGGCGGCGGATGCCATCGAGGGCGCGATCGCAAGGCTGAAACGTGAATTCGACGACACGATCCTGATCGGCGGTCCGCCCTGCCAGGCGTATTCCCTGGTCGGCCGGGCGCGCTCGAAGGGCAAACGGGATTACGTGCCCGAGGAAGACGAGCGCCATTATCTGTTTCGCGAATATATCCGCGTGCTCGAGCAGCTCCGGCCGGCGGCCTTCGTCATGGAAAACGTCAAGGGCATGCTTTCATCCACGGTCGAGAGCCGCCTTGTCTTCGAGATGCTGATGGAGGATCTTTCCTCGCTCGGAACCGGCAAGGGGCACCAGTACGAGCTGCGGGCCATCCATGTCGAGAATGGCACTGCCAGCCTTCGCGAGGCCGGAGAATCGAGGGATTTCGTCGTGCGGGCGGAGGAGTTCGGTGTCCCGCAACGCCGGCACCGGGTCA
>JALSRF010000221.1 GCA_026984895.1 Paracoccaceae bacterium | reverse complement strand
GATGAGGACAGCCCGGCGTTGCTCGGCTCGGGGCGGCGCGGAGCCAAGGCATGAGCGGCATCTGCGTTCTGGGTGCCGGCGCCTTTGGCACGGCGCTTGCCGTGGCGTTCGCCGCTGCCGGACGCCAGGTGCGCCTTGTTGCGCGCACGCCCGAGGCCGCCGCGCGCATGATCGAAGCCCGGGAAAACCGCGCGCGCCTGCCCGGGGTCGCATTTCCCGAAACCCTGGAGGTGACCCACCGGACCGGCGACCTGCCCGGGACTTGCCTTCTTGCCGTTCCGACCCAGCAGCTGGGCACGATGGTGCGAAGGCACGCCACAGACCTGTCGGATCGGCGGCTGGTTGCCTGTTGCAAGGGCGTCGATCTGGCCACCGGCCTGGGGCCTGTCGGGGTCGTTGCCGGGGCCTGTCCCTCGGCGGTTCCGGCAATCTTGTCGGGCCCCGGCTTCGCCGCCGACATTGCCACCGGACTGCCGACCGCGCTGACCCTTGCGGCCGGCGAACTGAAGGTTGCGAATGCACTGCGCGACATGCTTTCGACACCCACGCTCAGGCTTTACGCCAGCAGCGATGTGACCGGCGTCGAGCTTGGCGGCGCGTTGAAGAACGTGATCGCCATTGCGGCCGGGATCGCCATTGGCAGCGGGCTTGGGGAAAGCGCGCGCGCGGCGCTCATGACCCGCGGCTACCAGGAGATGAAGCGCCTGGCTCAGGCGTTTGGTGCCAGAACAGAGACGCTTTCCGGCTTGTCCGGCTTCGGTGACCTTGTGCTGACCTGCACCTCCGAAAAGTCGCGCAACTACCGCTACGGTCTGGCCCTGGGACAGGGCCGGGTCGGCAGCGGATCGGCCACGGTCGAAGGCGTGCCTACGGCACGAGCCGTGGCCGACATCGCGGCAGGCCGCGGCATGGACATGCCGATCACCCAGGCGGTGGCGGATCTGGTCGGCGGGAAAATCACCATTCAACGGGCCGTGTCATCCCTGATGTCGCGGCCGCTGCGGGAGGAATGAGAAGATGCAATACTGGCTATTCAAGTCCGAGCCGAACACCTGGAGCTGGGAACAGCAGCTTGCCAGGGGCGCGGCCGGCGAGGAATGGGACGGCGTGCGCAACTACCAGGCGCGCAACAACATGCGCCAGATGAAGCTGGGCGATCTGGGGTTTTTCTATCACTCGCTGAAACAGAAGGCGATCGTGGGCATTGTCGAGGTCTGCGCCGAAGCGCACCCCGACAGCACGACGGACGATGCGCGTTGGGAATGCGTCGATGTCCGGGCGGTGCGATCCCTGCCTGAACCCGTGACCCTGGAGATGTGCAAACAGGACCCGCGCCTTGCGGAAATGGTTCTGGTCAACAACTCGCGGCTTTCGGTGCAGCCCGTCCGCCCGGCCGAGTGGCAGGTGGTCTGCGCGCTTGCCGGCATGAGCTGACGCACCGCCCGGCGCCCGGCGCCGTTGACCATCTGGACTGTCCTGAAAGAAATTGGAGGGCCCCGACCCCACGGGACCCTCCGCCACCCCACATGTTCCCTTAGCACCACATGTGTTCTGTAAAAGGTCCCGGCCGTCCTGGCCATGAAAGGACGCTACGAAAATCCGGGCCGCGAAGCAAATGCTAAGTATCTAGAATTCGGCTAAAATCCAGATGCAAAAACGCCCGCCTTGCAGCGGGCGCTTGCCTGTCGGCTTCGGAACGGGTCAGCCGTAGACCGATTCCTTGCCGAAATGCTTGGTCAGCATGTAGTAGATCACGGCGCGGTACTTGTTGCGCTCGGACCGGCCGTAGGTATCGATCGCCTTGTTGATCGCGTCCATCAGCTCGGGGCCGTCGGGCAGCCCCAGCTTTTTCATCAGGAAGTTGTTCTTGACCGTTTCCAGTTCGTCCGGCTGCGTCGCCGCCACGGTGGAAGCGTCAGCATTGTAAATCGCCGGACCACATCCGATCGTGACCTTGGTCAGAAGGTCCATGTCGGGTGTCATGCCGCATTTGTTTTTCAAATCGTCGGCATATTGCGCGATCAGGTCGTCTCGTTTTCCCATAAGTTTACTCCCACCGGATGTGATGTACTGTTTCTCGCGTGAAGCCTTGTATCACGGCTCGCGGCGAAGTGTAGTCGGGAAATCGGGCCGCACAAAGGGAAACTTGGCACGAATTTCCCCCGGCAGCCGATTCCCGCCAACGCCTCGCCGCCGGCGCGTCTTCGGCAACCGTTCTCAGTAGCGGTAATGTTCCGGCTTGAACGGCCCGTCCACGGGCACCCCGATGTAATCGGCCTGCGCCTTGTCCAGCTTCGACAGTTTCACGCCGATGCGGTCCAGATGCAGGCGGGCGACCTTTTCGTCCAGGTGCTTGGGCAGGATGTAGACCTCGTTCCTGTAGGTGTCGCCGCGGGTCCACAGTTCGATCTGCGCCAGCACCTGGTTGGTGAAAGAGGCGCTCATCACGAAACTCGGGTGCCCGGTGGCGTTGCCCAGGTTCAAAAGCCGGCCTTCGCTGAGCAGGATGATGCGGTTGCCCGAGGGCATCTCGATCATGTCCACCTGGTCCTTGATGTTGGTCCACTTGTGGTTCTTCAGCGCCGCCACCTGGATTTCATTGTCGAAATGGCCGATGTTGCCGACGATTGCCATGTCCTTCATCTCGCGCATGTGCTCGATGCGGATCACGTCCCTGTTACCGGTGGTGGTCACGAAGATGTCGGCATCCGAAACCACGTCCTCAAGACGCACAACCTCGAACCCGTCCATTGCCGCCTGAAGCGCGCAAATAGGGTCTATTTCGGTGACTTTCACCCGTGCCCCGGCCCCGCGCAAGCTGGCGGCCGAGCCCTTGCCCACGTCGCCATAGCCGCAGACCACGGCGACCTTGCCGGCCATCATCGTGTCGGTGGCGCGCCGGATCCCGTCCACCAGGCTTTCGCGGCAGCCATACTTGTTGTCGAACTTCGACTTGGTAACGCTGTCGTTCACGTTGATCGCCGGGAAAGGCAGCTGGCCTTCCTTCATCAGCTCATAGAGCCGGTGCACGCCGGTGGTGGTTTCCTCGCTGACGCCCTTGATTGCCTCGCGCTGCCTGGTGAACCAGCCGGGGCTTTCCTTCATCCGCTTGCGGATCTGGGCAAACAGGGCCTCTTCCTCTTCCGATGTCGGCACGGCGATCAGGTCTTCTTCGCCGTTTTCGACCCGCGCGCCCAACAGGACATACAGCGTCGCGTCGCCGCCATCGTCGAGAATCAGGTTTGCGGTGCCCTCGGGAAACTGGAAGATGCGGTCGGCATAGTCCCAGTATTCGGGCAGGGTTTCGCCCTTGATCGCGAAAACCGGCGTGCCGCCCGCGGCAATCGCCGCCGCTGCGTGGTCCTGGGTCGAAAAGATGTTGCACGAGGCCCAGCGCACCTCGGCCCCCAGGCGCACCAGCGTTTCGATCAGCACCGCCGTCTGGATCGTCATGTGCAGGCTGCCGGCGATGCGCGCGCCCTTCAGCGGCTTGCTGTCGCCGTATTCCTCGCGCAATGCCATCAGCCCCGGCATTTCGGTTTCCGCTATGTTCAGTTCCTTGCGACCGAAATCGGCAAGCGAAATGTCCTTTACGATGTAGTCCTTGGTCAACGCGTTTCTCCGCCATGTCATGTTCGGGGCGGTGCTATCACCCAATCGGCGCGTTCGCAATGCGCACCGATTGACAATGCGGCGCAAAACGCAAGACTGCGCGCGACAGGGGCGGTCGGACGGGACGCCCGGGAACATACCGAAACCTGCGGGGCGGATGCCGACCATGACAAGGCGCGCATGGCAAAGGATGCTGTCGGGGCGGCGGCTGGATCTGCTGGATCCGACGCCGATGGACATCGAGATCGAGGATATCGCACACGGTCTTGCCTTCGTGGCGCGCTGGAACGGGCAGACCCGGGGCGATTATCCCTATTCGGTGGCCGAGCATTCGTTGCTGGTGGAACAGCTGTTCGCCGCCATGAACCGGGGCATTGCCGTGCGCTGGCGTCTGGCGGCGCTGCTGCATGACGCGCCGGAATACGTGATCGGCGACATGATTTCTCCGGTCAAGGCGGCGGTCGGCCCCGGCTATGAGGCGCTGGACCAGCGGTTGAGCGCGGCCATCCATCTGCGCTTCGGCCTGCCGGCGACGATCCCGGCGGCGATAAAGCGGGGGATCAAGGCCGCCGACAGGCTCAGCGCCCGGCTGGAGGCCACCCGGATTGCCGGCTTTGACGAAGCCGAGGCGAACCGGCTTTTCGGAAAGCCCGACAAGACGCTGATCAGGGGGTGCTCGATCCGTCTGCGTCCCCCGATCGAGGCGCGAAACGCCTTCACCGCCCGGCACCGGGAACTGTTGTCGCGGATGTGACCGGGGCGGTGAGCGTCGCGGTGCAGCGGTGGCAGCGGTGGCGGCAGCCGCGGCCGCACCGGGCATTACAGCACCGGGCCCAGCGTGGCCATGACGTTCTGCCAGATCCGGCGCGGATAGGACCAGCCGGTCACCTCGTCCAGTTGCACCGGAACCGACTGCGCCAGATAGTCAAGCTGACGCGCGCGCACGGCCAGGGCCACATCCCTGTCGTGCACAAGGACATCGTTTTCGTAGTTCAGGTCAAAGCTGCGCATGTCCATGTTCGAAGAGCCAAGGAACACGGCCTTCCCGTCAACGGTCAGTGTCTTGGCGTGCAGCAGGCCTCTGTCGAATTCATAGATCCGGGCGCCGGCCTCCAGCAGTTTTCGATAGTAGCTTCGGCTGACCGCCGCCACCACCCAGGAATCGTTGCGCCGCGGAAAGATCAGCGTCACCCGGACCTGACGGAAAGCCGCCGCGCACAGGGCCTCTATGACCGTCGGATCGGGCACGAAATACGGTGTCGTGATGATCAGCTCTTCGGAAGCCGCCTCCATCAGACTGACGAAAACCTGAGGCGATCCTCCGCTTCGCTCGGTCGGCCCGTCGCCGACGGCCTGCGCGCTGACGCCCTCGGGATGGCGCCGCGCATCGATCTGAAATACTTCGGGCGGCGTGCTGACCTCTTTCATCCAGTCGCTTGCGAAAAGGATCTGGTTCTGGGCCGCAATCGGCCCGTCGATCCGCAGGACGATATCGACCCAGGGCCCGTATCTTTCCTTGATGCGGAATTGCGGATCGGCGCAGTTCTGACTTCCGCAATAGGTGACCTGGCCGTCGATCACCACGATCTTTCGGTGATTGCGCAGGTCCAGCCGGCTGGTCATCATGGTGCGGATCAGTTTGTGAAACGGCAGGGCAACGGCGGTTTCCACCCCTGCCCGGGACATCTCCTTCCACAGGGCGGACCGGGTGAAGGCCAGCGAGCCCATGGCATCGACCATGACACGGCATTTCACCCCACGCCCCGCTGCGCGGATCAGGGCCCGGGCCACGTTCGTCCCGGTCTGGTCCTCCAGCCAGATGTAGCACAGGACATGCACCTGCGATGTCGCCCTGTCGATGTCCTCGATCAGGCGCGCGCGCGCGCTCTGCCCATCGGGCATCAGTTCGACCCGGTTGCCGGGCACGGCCCAAAACCCGTTGACCGAAGCCATGCAGCGCGATGGCGCGCGCAGCGGCGGCGGCACAAGCCGGTCTATGTCCTCCATCCTTCCGTAGGCCGGCCCGGCATGCGTTCGGATGATGGCGGATATCTGCTGCTGCTGCCGGATCGCCCTGCGTCCGATATCCACCTCGCCGAAAAGGAAGTAGAGCACGGCCCCGGCCAGCGGCACCATCACGATCACGAAGAACCATGCCATTCTGGCAGAGGGCAGCATCGCGTCGCGCAGGAAGATGCGCAGCGAGAACCCGACCACGATAAGCGTGTGATATTCAATCAGATACATGCGACCGTCCCGCGGCTTTCGGCCCATCGAGCACACCGAACGGGCGCGGTGTCAACATGTCCGCGCCAGGCACTGCGGCCAGCCAGACGGAAATGCCGCCGATGCCGCGCCTCAACGCGGGCTGCGCTTGGCCAGGATGCGCTGCAGGGTGCGGCGGTGCATGTTCAGCCGGCGTGCGGTTTCGCTCACGTTGCGGTCGCACAGTTCGTAGACCCGCTGGATATGTTCCCAGCGAACGCGATCGGCCGACATGGGGTTTTCGGGCGGCGGGGGCAATTCGTCCTCGCGCGCAAGAAGTGCGTTGGTGATGTCGTTGGCGTCTGCCGGCTTGGAAAGATAGTCTGTGGCGCCGATCTTCACCGCCGCAACCGCCGTGGCGATGGCGCCATATCCTGTCAGCACCACGACCCGGCTGTCCGGTCGCCTGGCCCGGATCGTCTCGACCACGTCCAGGCCGTTTCCATCCTCAAGCCGCAGGTCCACCACCGCATAGGCCGGGGGTCGCGCCGTTGCGATCGCCTTCCCGGCGGCAACCGATCCCGCCGTTTCCGGCCTGAAACCGCGTTTTTCCATGGCGCGCGACAGGCGCCGCAGAAACGGTTCGTCGTCGTCAACGATCAAAAGCGACGTGTCTTCGCCAAGCTCCAGCCCACTCGACTCGGTCATCGGTTGTCCTCTTCGCGTTTGCCTGCAACCATATTGCCGTGAAACAAGCTGTCAAACCCCGAACTGCGCCCGGGCCTTCCCCGTGATAGCGGCGCTAGTTCGATTTGTCGATGAAACAGGCCGTGCGGTCCGCCATTTCCCGGGCGCTCGTATCGCGTTTGAAGAACTCGACAAAGCCCGTGTCGGGCAGCACCAGATAGGTGAAGGTTGAATGGTCCACAAGATAGTCGCCGTCGCCGGAATCGCGTTTTCGATAGTAGGTCCGAAAGGCCTGCGACGCGGCCTTTACCTGTTGTGGCGTGCCGGTCAGGCCGATCATCTTCGGGTGCAGGTAATCGGTGAACTCCTTCACCACCTGCGGGGTGTCGCGCTCGGGGTCTATGGATATGAACACCGCCTGCGCGTCGTAGCCCCGGCCAAGAAGGATATCGAGCGCTTCGGCGTTGCGCGCATTGTCAACCGGGCAGACATCGGGGCAGAAGGTATAGCCGAAATAGACAAGCGACGGTTTCGTGAAGACATCCTTGTCGGTCACGGTCTTCCCGTTTTCGTCCACAAGGGTAAAGGGCCCCCCGATCGCGGCGCTGCCTTCGGCTATCCCGGTGGTTCTGCAGGCCGCAAACCTGTCCGTTTCGCCGCCGGTTCGCGCAAGCCAGGTCCATCCGGCCACAGCCAGGGCGGCAACGATGGACGCGCCCCAAAGGGCCTTTCGAACGCGGGCCATTGCGCACCTCTTGTTCCAAACGGCGCAAGGATGGTCTAATCTGCTTCCCCGGACAAGGGGGTATCTTGACGCAACGAAAGCCGACAAACGCCGCGCCGCTGATCGCGCAATCCGGTCCGCTGATCGAACACAGCCGCAATAACGGCGTGCGATTGCGCACGCTCGTCGTGCTGCGCTGGATCGCCGTTTTCGGGCAGATCGTCACCCTGCTGGTGGCGCAGCGCGTGTTCGGACTGGACCTGAACCTCGGCCTGTGTTTCATGGCGATCGGTGCGGCTGCGATCGCGAACGTGATCGCCATATTCGTCTACCCCGAAAGCAAGCGCCTGTCAGAACGCGAAGTGACGTTCATGCTTCTGTTCGACACCGTGCAGCTGTCGGCAATGCTGTTTCTTACCGGCGGCCTCAGCAACCCCTTTGCGCTGCTTATCCTGGTTCCGGTGACCATCGCGGCGACAACGCTGAGCACCCCGCTTACGGCAATGATCGGCGCCGCATCCATTGCCCTGATATCGTTGCTGGTGCGCTATCACCTGCCGCTTCGCCTGGCTTCGGGCGCCGTGGTGCCGATGCCCGACATCTACGTTTTCGGGTTCTGGACGGCGATCGTGGTCGGCATATTCTTCCTTGGCGCATACGCGCGGCGCGTCACCGCCGAGATCAACACCATGTCGCGGGCCCTGCTGGCCGCGCAGATGGCGCTGGCCCGGGAACAGAAGATCACCGATCTGGCCGGGGTCGTCGCCGCGACCGCGCACGAGCTTGGCACGCCCCTGGCAACGATCAAGCTGACCAGCAGCGAACTGATTTCCGATCTGCAGGAGGCGCCGGATCTTCGCGAAGACGCCATTCTCATCCGCGATCAGGCCGACCGCTGCCGCGATATCCTTCATTCCATGGGACGGGCCGGAAAGGACGACCTGCACCTGCACCAGACGCCGCTGTGCGCCCTGCTGCAGGAGGCGGCCGAACCGCATCTTGACCGCGGCATCAAGGTGATCTTCAACCCCGACCCGGTCGCCTGCGGTCTGAACCCGAAACCCGTTGTCTGGCGTCGCCCGGAAATCATCCACGGGCTGAGAAACCTCATCCAGAACGCGGTGGATTTCGCCGAATCCACGGTGTGGGTCGATGCCTCCTGCACGGACGAACAGGTTTCCATCAGGATCATCGACGACGGGCGCGGGTTTTCGCAGCAGGTGATCGGGCGCATTGGCGATCCCTATATTACCGTCAACGCGCCGGCCGGCGAGCGGGCGAAAAGACCCGAGTACAAGGGGATGGGCCTTGGCCTGTTCATCGCCAAGACCCTGCTGGAGCGTTCGGGCGCCGAACTGCTTTTCGCCAATGCCCACGACTCCTACGCGCTCCAGCCCGAGCCGGGAACGCGTTGCGGCGCCATCGTCGACATCTCCTGGCCGGCCGAGGTTTTCTGTGTCGATACCCATGGCGCCGGATCGAAGCTGGGCGCCAATCAGCCGTTCCAGGCATGAGACTCGGTTAACGCTCAATTAACATTTGTGAATCATGCTGCGGCGGTTGCTTGAATCAGTGGGGAATCGCCATGAATGCGTTGTTTCTTTTGCAGATTGGCGGCCTCATTGCCTTCTGCTGGCTTGGTGCTCTTTTCGCCCTCTGGCTGTTTTCGCGGGCGCAGCGGGCGCGGGCGCCGGACACGGTGTTTGCCGGCGCCGGGGATGACATTGCCGCCTTCCTTTTCGACGGGGAAACCCTGGTAAACGCCACCGAGGCGGGCGAACGGCTCCTGCTGTCCACAACCGGGCAGAACTCGGACTTTCGGCGCCTGTTGTCGGTGCTGGCGCCGGCCTTTCCCGATCTGGAAAGCGAACTGGAAAAGGTCGCTCAGGCGGGCCGGCGCGTCATTCGAAGCGTGGTCGATTCGACCCGCGTCATCGGTGAATTCCGCAACGGGCTTCTGCGGGTCTCGGTGATTGCGGACAGTGTCGCGTCGCTGCGCACGCAGCACGCCATTCTCGACCACGAGGCCCTGCAACAGGAACTCGACGTCCTGCGCGCCACCACCGAAGCGGCGCCGTTCCTGTGCTGGCGGCAGTCTGGCGACGGGACGGTCACATGGGCGAACCGGGCCTATGTGGAACTGGCCTGCGCGCTGGCGCCGGAAAGAAAGGTGCCGGTGTGGCCGCCGGCAAGGCTGTTCGAACTGGAAACCGACGCCCGGGACGAGGCCGGACAGGACGCGAACCCGAAGCGCACCCGACGCCTGAAACTGAGTGTTCCCGGAGAGGCCGAGGATCGCTGGTTCGAGGTATCGCAGACCCGCGTGGGCAGCGACTGGCTGTTCCTTGCCACCACTGCCGACAAGGTCGTCAAGGCGGAAACCGCGCTGCACCAGTTCATCCAGACACTGACAAAGACATTTGCGCAATTGTCCATCGGGCTTGCCGTCTTCGACCGGCAGCGGCGGCTGACCCTGTTCAACCCGGCCCTCGGAGACCTGACCGGACTGCCGGCCGAGTTTCTGGCCGCGCGCCCGACGCTGCATGCTCTGCTCGACCGCCTGCGCGACACCAGCATGATCCCGGAACCGAAGGACTATCATTCCTGGCGACGCCAGATGCAGGACCTCGAAGCCGCGGCCGAAGACGGCTCTTACGAGGAAACCTGGTCGCTTCCCAACGGTTCGACCTATCACGTCGTGGGCAGGCCGCACCCGGACGGCGCGCTTGCCTTCCTGTTCGAGGACAAGAGCGCCGAGGTTGCGCGGACCCGTGCCTTTCATGCGCAGGCCGAAATCACTCAGGCGGTGCTGGATTCCTTCGAACAGGCCGTTGCGGTGTTTTCTCCGGCCGGCGCGCTGATCACCACCAACAGGGCCTATGACCAGCTTTGGGGATGCGATGCCGCGTCCTCGGTCACGCCTCAGGGCATCGGCGAGGCCGTGACGCACTGGACACGGCACAGCGCGCCGTCTCCGATCTGGGGCGACGCACGGGAATTTGCCCTGACCCTGGGCGAGCGCAAGGAATGGTCGGCAGATGCCCGGTTGCTGGACGGGCGGCGGCTGGGATGCCGGTTCACCCCGATCCCCGGCGGGTTCACGCTGATCCGGTTCACCATTGGCGAACGCGTGCCGGGCGAACCGGCCGCCCCGGGGCCGCGGCCCGCGCCGCTGGTCCTGTCGGCGGAAAAGGCATCGCTTTGATGGCGCTTGCGGCAACCGGCCAACCGGGTAAGACTGCCGGCCATGTCGCAGGGTCTTTCCAGGACGATTTCGCTTTCGTCGCCCGACGCTACCGCAGCGCTGGGCCAGGCGCTGGCCGGGGTGCTTTGTCCCGGTGACGTCATCCTTGTGTCCGGGAATGTCGGGGCCGGGAAGACGCTGTTCGCGCGCGCGCTGATCGCCGCGCGACTGGCGGCCGCCGGCCTGACAGAGGACATTCCCTCGCCCACCTACACGCTGGTGCAGACCTACGACGACACCGTGTGCGAGATCTGGCATGCCGACCTGTATCGGCTGGGCGATCCGGGCGAGGTGGTCGAACTCGGCCTGAGCGAGGCATTCGAAAACGCCATCTGCCTGGTGGAATGGCCCGACCGTCTGGGAACGCTTTCACCGCCGCAGGCCCTGCGGGTGGATCTTTCCATGGGGCAAGGGGCCGGCGAACGCCGGGCGCGGCTGTCTGGCGACAAACGGCGCTGGGCCGCCACACTGGAGCGCGTCATGGCAGGGCTCCGGCATGTTTGAGCCATCGTCCGAGCCGCGCATATTCGCCTGCGCGCCCGGGGTGGACTTTCCGCGCGCCCTGGTCGCCGGGATCCTGCGCAGGATGGCGGACCGCCCGCCCGAGGCGCTCGCCAGGGTGGAGCTGTTCGTCAATACCCGGCGCATGCAGCGGCGCATCGCCGCCCTGTTCGACGACGGGCAGGCCCGCTTCCTGCCCCGCATCCGGGTCATCACCGATCTTGCGCATCTGCCGGTTGTCCCCGAAATTCCTAAGCCCGTTTCGCCCTTGCGCCGTCGGCTCGAACTTTCCCGGCTGGTGGCAAGGCTTCTCGACAAGGAACCCGACCTTGCCCCGCGCAGCGCGCTCTACGACCTGGCGGACAGCCTGGCGAAACTTTTCGAGGAAATGCATGACGAAGATGTGCCGCCCCAGGCCCTGGACAGGCTGGACGTGGCCGACCAGTCCGGCCATTGGCAGCGAAGCCGGAAATTCATCGCCATTGCGCAGCGCTATTTCGACACGCAGTCCGGCGAGGCGCCGGATCCGACCGCCCGGCTGAGGCGGGTGGTGGATCGGCTTGCATCGCAATGGGCCTGCGAACCGCCGCAAAAGACGGTGATCGTGGCCGGATCGACCGGCTCGCGCGGATCGACCGCGCGTTTCATGCAGGCGGTTGCGGCGCTGCCGCGCGGGGCCGTGGTCCTTCCCGGTTTCGAATTCGACCTGCCGGCGCGGGTGTGGGCCACAATGGACGATGCGCGCATTTCCGAGGACCACCCGCAGTTCCGTTTCCATCGCCTGCTGACCCGCTGCGGGGCAGACCCGGAACAGGTGCGCCCCTGGGAACCGGCGGCCGAGGTGCCGAATCCGGCGCGAAACCGGCTGGTGTCGCTGGCGCTCAGACCCGCGCCGGTCACCAGCCAGTGGATGATCGAGGGACCGGGGCTGACCGATCTTGCCGATGCCACCCGGTCGATGACCCTGATCGAGGCGCAATCCGGCCGGCAGGAAGCGGCGGCAATCGCGCTGATCCTGCGCGAAGCGGCGCAAACCGGGAAAACCGCCGCCCTGGTCACCCCCGACCGGCTGCTGATCCGCCGCGTGACGGCGGCGCTGGACCGCTGGCGGATCGAACCGGACTCGAGCGCCGGCGATGCGCTGGACCTGTCGCCTCCGGGCCGGCTGTTGCGCCATGTCGCCGAAATGTTCACCCATCGCATGTCGGGCGAGCGGCTTCTGGTCTTGCTGAAACACCCGCTGGCGGCCGCAGGCGAAGGCGGGCGCGCCGCGCATCTGTCTCTGGTGCGCGAGCTTGAGCTGTCGCTGCGCCGCCACGGCCCGCTCTATCCCTGTGCCAACGATCTGCTGAGCTTCGCCCGCAGCGACCGGGACAGCGAAAAATGCGACCGACGCCTGTCCTGGGCGCAATGGGTGGGCGACACGCTTTTCGGTCACGAGCACGCGCCGATGCTCAGCCTGGCAGCGCATCTGAAACGCACGCTGGATACCGCCGAGGCGCTTGTGCGCGGCCCCACGGGCGACAGCGGCGAAATGCTGTGGCAGGCCGCTGCCGGGGAAGCCGCGCGCGCCCTCATAGACGACCTTCGGGCCGAGGCACATCACGGCGGCGAGCTGTCGCCCGCGGAATTTGCGCCGCTGCTGCATTCGATCCTGCGCGCGCAGGACGTGCGCGACCCGGTGCGCCCGCATCCCGGCATCATGATCTGGGGAACGCTGGAAGCCCGCGTGCAGGGGGCCGAACTGGTGATACTGGGCGGGCTGAACGACGGGGTCTGGCCCGAATTGCCGGCCGCCGACCCCTGGCTGAACCGCGACATGCGCCATCAGGTGGGACTGTTGCTCCCGGAGCGGCGCATCGGCCTGGCCGCCCATGATTTCCAGCAGTCGGTCGCCGCGCGCGAGGTCTGCCTCAGCCGCGCCATCCGCGACGACGAGGCGCAGACCGTTCCCTCGCGCTGGTTGAACCGGCTGACCAACCTGCTGGGCGGACTTCCCGGGCAGGGTCCGCAGCTTCTTGCCGACATGCGCGCGCGCGGCGACCGCTGGCTGGGTCTGGCGCAACGTCTCGAAACACCCGAACGGAGCGACCCGCAGCCCCGGCCCTCGCCCAGCCCGCCGCTCGGGACGCGGCCGCGCCGCCTTCCGGTAACGGCGATTACCCGGCTTGTTCGCGACCCCTACGCCATTTACGCGCAACATGTTTTGGGGCTGCGCCGGCTTGATCCGCTGACGCCTCGCCCCGATGCGCCCATGCGCGGCACCATCGTGCACGCGATCATGGAAGCATTCCTTGAAAGCGTCGATCTGTCGCGCGGCCCGCAAGAGGCGCGCGCCTGCCTTCTGGCCACCGCGCAGCGAATCCTGGAAGAAATGGCCCCCTGGCCGACGGCGCGCATCCTCTGGAGGGCCGGGCTCGAGCGGATCGCCGACGACTTCCTGGAGGGCGAGATGCGCCGGCGGGAACTCGGCCGGCCGGTGCTGACGGAAGAGCGTGCAACGTTCCGCTTCGAAGAGATCGACTTTACCCTGACGGCGCAGCCCGATCGTATCGACCAGGCGCCGGATGGATCCTTTCTGGTCTATGACTACAAGACCGGCCATGTGCCCACGCCCAGGGAAATGGCCTATTTCGAAAAGCAGCTGCCGCTTCAGGCATTGCTGATCGAATGCGGGGCTTTCGCCCGGCTGGGCCGCGGGCGGGTCTCGGCCTATGCCCATATCGGGCTGGGCGCGAATACGGCCTGGACCCCGGTCGCGGTCGCTCCGGGCGACATGGCGGTGCTTCGCGACGAGTTCTTCCGGCTGATTTCGGCCTATGATACCCGGGCACGGGGCTATACGTCGCGCCGCGCGGTGGCCTCGGTCCGCCATGCCGGCGACTACGATCACCTCGCCCGCCATGGCGAATGGGACGATGCCGACGAACCGGTTGTAACGCAGGTGGGCCGGTGAAGCCCGATACCGCAACCCGGCGCCAGAGCG
>JALSRF010000220.1 GCA_026984895.1 Paracoccaceae bacterium | reverse complement strand
GGCCGAGCGCGAGATGGACGCCGGCGGCGCCGTGCCGCTGGCCGATCAGAAACCGCCGCACTGGTAGCGCACAGGCATCGGCAGTCACAACTGCAAGGCCTTTCGAAGGACCTTGCCGGGCGTTTTGCCGGGCGTTTTCAGGAGCGCCTGCTTGCGCGCGCCCCGGCCGCGGCGCCCCCCGGCCGCGGCGCCGCCCGCCCGGATAACGCCCGCACAGATACCGCCCGCACAGATACCGCCCGCACAGTTGACGTGCGTCCGATACGCCATGTGCCAGACATCCGGTGTTTCCCGTCAGATGTCCTCGACCAGCACCACCCCGTCCAGCGATTTCAGCGCACCCTTGATCTGCGGGGTCATCGGGTATTGCCGAACGGTGTCGATCCGGTACTCGTTGCCGCTGGCGCTGTCGAAGATGCAGAATTCCAGGGGGCCGGGCACCAGGCGTGCGGTGGCCATGCGATCAAGCAGCGACTTGACGCTGAAAATCGCCGCTTCGCTGTCCACATGCACGCGCAGCCCCATGCCGCCGGTCCCTGACGCCACCGTATCGACCGGCGTCACCGAACGCGCCAGAAGCTTCAGTTGCTCGGCCTCCATCGTCGCTTCTACCGCCACCACCACATTGGCCCCGGCTTCGAGATGCTCGCGCGCCTTTTCCAGGACATCCGAAAAGACGGTGATCTCGTAAAGCCCGGTCGGATCGGACAGCTGCACGAAGGCATAGCGCGCGCCACGCGCCGACTTGCGCTCCTGGCGGCCGGAAACCGCACCGGCGAGTTTTGCCACCAGCGGCCCCTGCCTGGCGGCCGCGGCGACCTCCGCCAGGGTCATCACGCCCTTGCGCTTGAGCGGGGTCATGTAATCGTCCAGCGGGTGGCCCGAAAGGTAAAAGCCGATTGCCTTGTGTTCTTCGGCCAGCCGTTCGTTGGGCAGCCAGTCCTCGACCGGGGCCAGGCGCGGCTCGGGCAGGTCGTCGCCGGCCTCGCCAAACAGCGAGACCTGCGCCGAGTTGCGCTGTTCGTGCACCGCCGCCGACCATGCCGTCAGCGCGTCAAGCGCATCGAACACCCGGCGCCGGTTGGCGTCCAGCCGGTCGAAGGCCCCGGCGCGCGCCAGCATCTCCAGCGGGCGCTTGCCGATGCGCTTCATGTCAACGCGTCGGGCAAAATCGAACAGGCTGACAAAGGGGGTGTCGCCGCGCGCCTCGGTGATCAGCTTCATCGCCTCGACGCCGACGTTCTTCAGCGCCCCCAGCGCATAGAGCACCTTGCCCTCGGCAACGGTGAAGCGCGCCTGCGAGCGGTTCACGCAAGGCGGCACGATCTCGATATCCAGCCCGCGGCGCACTTCTTCGGCATAGATCGCCAGCTTGTCGGTCAGGTGGATGTCGCAGTTCATCACCCCGGCCATGAATTCAACCGGGTGGTTCGCCTTCAGCCAGGCCGTCTGGTAACTGACCACGGCATAGGCCGCCGCGTGCGACTTGTTGAACCCGTAGTTGGCAAATTTCTCCAGAAGATCGAAAACTTCGCCTGCCTTTTTCCGGTCAACACCGTTTTTTATCGACCCCTCAATGAATTTCGGGCGCTCCCTTGCCATCTCTTCGGCGATTTTCTTGCCCATCGCCCGGCGCAGAAGGTCAGCGCCGCCCAGGGTATATCCGGCCATTTCCTGGGCGATCTGCATCACTTGCTCCTGATAGACGATGATGCCCTGGGTTTCCTCAAGTATATGATCTATAAGAGGATGTATGCTTTCTCGCTCGGCTAGGCCGTTCTTGACCTCGCAATATTTCGGGATATTTTCCATCGGCCCAGGCCGATACAGGGCGACCAGGGCAACAATATCTTCGATGCAGGTCGGCTTCATCCGGCGCAGCGCATCCATCATGCCGGAACTTTCAACCTGGAAAACCGCAATAGTCCTGGCCGAAGCATACAGTTCATAGGTTTTCTTGTCGTCCAGCGGGATCATCCCGATGTCGATCTCGATGCCCCGCTCGCGCAGAAGGTCAAGCGCATTCCGTATCACCGTGAGCGTCTTGAGCCCGAGAAAGTCGAACTTCACCAGCCCGGCCTGTTCCACCCATTTCATGTTGAACTGGGTCGCCGGCATGTCCGAGCGCGGATCCCGGTAGAGCGGCACCAGTTCGTCCAGAGGCCGGTCGCCGATCACCACGCCCGCAGCATGGGTCGAGGCGTTGCGCAGCAGCCCCTCGATCTGCTGACCATAGCGCAGCAGCCGGTCCACCACCTCCTCGGCGCGGGCCTCCTCGCGCAGCCGCGGCTCTTCGGCCAGCGCCTTTTCGATGGACACCGGCTTGACCCCTTCGACCGGGATCATCTTGGACAGCCGGTCCACCTGCCCGTAGGGCATCTGCAGCACCCGCCCCACGTCGCGCACCGCCGCCTTTGACAGCAGCGCGCCGAAGGTGATGATCTGGGCCACCTTCTCGCGGCCGTATTTTCCCTGAACGTATTCGATCACCTCTTCGCGGCGTTCCATGCAGAAATCAATGTCGAAGTCGGGCATCGACACCCGTTCGGGGTTCAGGAACCGTTCGAACAGCAGGTTGTAGCGCAGCGGGTCCAGGTCGGTGATGGTCAGCGCCCATGCCACCAGCGACCCCGCCCCCGAGCCGCGCCCCGGCCCCACCGGAATGCCCTGGTCCTTGGCCCATTTGATGAAATCGGAAACGATCAGGAAATAGCCGGGAAAGCCCATGCTTTCGATGATGTCCAGTTCGAACGCCAGACGTTTCTCATAGGCCTCGACGGGCGCGGCATGGGGGGCGACCTCAAGGCGCGCGTTCAGCCCCGCTTTCGCCTCCCGGCGCAGTTCCTGAACCTCATCAGAGGCGAACACCGGCAGGATCGGTTTGCGCCGGGGCACGGAAAAGGCGCAGCGACGCGCGATTTCCACCGTATTCTCAATGGCTTCCGGCAAGTCCGCAAAAAGTGCCGCCATTTCCTGCGGGCTCTTGAAATAATGCTGCGGCGTCAGCCGGCGGCGCGGCTCCTGCTGATCCACATAGGCG
>JALSRF010000219.1 GCA_026984895.1 Paracoccaceae bacterium | reverse complement strand
CGGCGCAAACCGGACTGGAAACAGGGCCGCCAGAGGCGCGGCCGGCCACGCTTTCCCTGGCGCAATGCGCGGGCGGCGATGCGGGCGGCGATGCGGGCGGTGATGCGGGCGGCGATGCGGTGGACGATGCGGGCGGCGCTCGGGGGGGCGGCGCTCGGGGGGGCGGCGCTCGGGCGGGCGATGTCGTTTTCGCGCTTCAGGGGGCGCTATCTGCACAGCGGCGCGCGCGCCTCGGGCTAAACAGGATGGCAGGGCGGGCACGAATCCGAAAGGAGCACGACATGGGGGAAAGGCGGAGCGGACGCAGGCGGCGCGCTGGCGGCGGCGCGGCGCGGCGTGCCGAACGCGGCGCGCCGGGCATCGAAACCGCGCGTTTCATCGAACGCAACATTGCGAATTTCGAGGTGCTGAACGACGAGGCGCTGGAGATCATCGAAGCCAATGCCGAAACCGTGCTGGCCGAGATCGGGGTGAATTTCACCGACAATGCGGCCGCGCTGGCGCGCTGGCGCGCGGCCGGGGCCGATGTCGAGGGCGCGCGCGTGCGCATCCCGCGCGGGCTGGCGCGCCGGCTTTGCGCCAGCGCCCCGGCGCGCTTCACCCAGCACGCCCGCAACCCCGAACGCGCGGTCGAGATCGGCGGGCGCAGCCTGGTGCTGGCCCCGGTCTACGGGCCGCCGTTCGTGCGCGACCTGAACGGCACCCGCCGCTATGCGACGATGGAGGATTTCCGCAATTTCGTGCGGCTCGGCCAGATGTCGAAATGGCTGCACCATTCCGGCGGCACGCTGTGCGAACCCACCGACGTGCCGGTGAACAAGCGCCACCTGGACATGCTGCTGGCGCATATGACGCTGAGCGACAAGCCCTACATGGGCTCGGTCACCGACCCGGAGCGCGCGCGCGATTCGCTGGAAATGTCGAAGATCCTGTTCGGCGCGGATTTCGTTGACAGCCACACGGTGATGACCTCGCTGATCAACATCAATTCGCCGCTGACCTTCGATGCCACCATGATGGGGGCACTGGAAGTCTATGCCGCCGCCGGGCAGGCCTGCATCGTGTCGCCCTTCATCGTCGGCGGGGCGATGGCGCCGGTCAGCGTGGCGGGCACGCTGACCCAGGTGCTGGCCGAGGTGCTGGCCGGGGTGGCCTATGCGCAGCTGGTGCGCCCCGGCGCGCCGGTGATCTTCGGCGCCTTTGTCACCTCGATCGACATGAATTCCGGCGCGCCCACCTTCGGCACCCCGGAAGCGGCCCAGATCACCTATGGCGCCGGGCAGCTGGCGCGCCGGCTGGGGCTTCCCTACCGCTCGGGCGGCGGGTTCTGCGGCGCCAAGCTGCCGGATGCGCAGGCCGGCTACGAATCGGCCAGTTCGCTGAACGTGGCGCTGCTGGCCGGGGTGAACTTCATGCTGCACGCGGCCGGCTGGCTGGAGGGCGGGCTGGTCGCGAGCTTCGAGAAATTCGTGATCGATGCCGACCAGCTGGGCGCGTTGCATCATATGGCGCGCGGCGTGGCGACGGACGAGAACGCGCAGGCGCTCGATGCCATGCGCGAGGTGGGTCCGGGCGGCCATTACCTGGGCTGCGCCCACACCCAGGCCAATTTCAGGGACGCCTTCTGGCGCTCGGAACTGTTCGACTACAAGCCCTTCGAAACCTGGGAAGAAGAGGGCGCGCGCGATACCGCGGCGCTGGCCCGCGAACGGGTTGCCAGGCTGCTGGAGGCCCATGAAGCGCCGGCGCTGGACGTGGCCCGGCGCGAAGAACTGGAGGCTTTCGTCGCGCGCCGCAAGGCGTCGATGCCCGACGCCTTCGCATAGGGGCGGCCCCGGGTCAGGCGCTGCGCCTGCCTGTGGACAGCAGGCTCATTTCCGCCATCAGCGCGATCAGCACATCCACATGGCGGGCGATGGAATAGGCCGCATCGCCGGCGGCGCGGCTTTCGTTCAGGCGCTCTTCCTCGGTCAGCAGCTGCGCAAGCGCGCTGGCGGGGCTGGGCATCCGGGTGCAACGCATGATGCGTTTGAGATCGCGGTTGCGGCAGTATTCGGCGGTGCCGATGCGGGCGGCATGAACCAGCAGGCGCGGGCGGCGCATTTTCGCGATTCTGGAAAAGAGATCGGCCATGTCAGGTCTCCCAAGTGGAATGCCTGATCAGTCTGCCCCCGGTTTGCACGGTGTTGCGCGATCGCGCGTTTCACCGTTCGCAGGTTTTTTCAACAATTTACGATTTTTCAACAATACTGATTTTCCGGGCGGTTTTTTTAACGATCTGGTAACCGATACAATCTTAAGTTGTGTTGCCAACTGGTTAATTTCGACCGTCGGCTGATGCCTTTCCGGCGTTGTTTCGCAAACCGCACGGCAAGCAAAGGGGGACAGTATGGGACGGCATCACCTTGTCGGTCGCGGCGCCAATTCTTCCGCAGGGCGTCGATCGCAAGACGGCGCGGGGGGGGCGGGCTGGTTGCCGGAAGCGGCGCGCGACTACATCGTCCACACCCGGGCCGGCATCCCGATCCGCGAACTGGCGCGCAACGCCGGCTGCCACGCTTCGACGATCCTGCGCCGGGTCCGGAACATGGAGGCCCGCCGCGACGACCCGTTGATCGACGAGGCACTGGATCGGCTGCGTTCGCCCGGATCTCACATTCCCATTCCAGCGAACAACGAGGACAGCGAAGACATGATTCACCAACAGTGCAATCCGGCCGACGCCGGCGCGCAGGTCGGGACCGAAACGCTTTGCCGCGAAGCCCGGCGCATCCTGCGCCGACTGTGCGAACCGGGGGCGTGCCTGGCGGTGGCGCGCGACATGGAAAAGGCCGTGGTGGTGCGCGAGAGCACCGAGGGCTCGCCCACCCGCACCGCGGTCGTGGACCGCGCGGTGGCACAGGCGATGGCGCTGAAGGACTGGATTTCCTGCAGCGCGCCGGCACGGGTCTCGCGCTACCGGATCACCAGCGCCGGGCGCGCGGCTCTCAAGCGGCTTCTTGCCGAGGACGAGGCCCGGCGCGCCGGGTTTGCCGAGGCGCC
>JALSRF010000218.1 GCA_026984895.1 Paracoccaceae bacterium | reverse complement strand
GGCCAGGTGATCGAGCTGTCGGCCAAGGGCATCCGCTGAAGCGTGTCGCTCGGAACGGGAACCGGTCCCCAGTTTCCGGGGGCATGCAAAGACCGGGTGTTGCCGCGTTGCGCGCACATGCGAACGAACGCGCAACCCCTGGCCCGGGCGCCATCCGTCGGGACCGGCCAATGAAACCGCAGGCAGCGCGCGCCGTGCTGCCTGCCACCAACACAGCAACCGGGGGGAACCATGTCGGACAATGCAACCATTGCGGCAGACGAACGGATCAAGACGGAATCGTTCTTGTCGCGCTTGATGAAGCGCCCTGAACTGGGGGCCATCGCCGGGGTCATTCTGGTCACGGTGTTTTTCCTGATCACGGCCGACGGGGCGATGTTCACCCTGTCCGGTATCTTCAATTTCCTCACCCCGGCCTCGCAACTTGCGATCCTGGCGGTCGGCGCGGCGCTGCTGATGATCGGCGGCGAATTCGACCTGTCGCTGGGCTCGATGGTGGCCTTTGCCGGGCTGTTCTTCGCAACCCTGGTGGTGAATTTCGGCCTGCCGCTGGTGATTTCCATCCCGGCAACGCTGGTTTTCGCCGCGCTGGTCGGGTCGATCAACGGGCAGATCGTGGTGCGCACCGGGCTGCCCAGCTTCATCGTGACGCTGGCCTTCCTGTTCATCCTGCGCGGGCTGTCGCTGGTGGGGCTGAAGCTGGCCACCGGCGGATCGACCCAGCTGCGCGGGGTGCGCGAAGCGGTCCAGGGCGATCCCCTTGCCCCGTTCTTTTCCGGCGATGCCTTTCCGGGGCTGTTCGCCAGGCTGGCCGACTGGGGCTGGGTCGCCACCTTCAAGAACGGAACCCCCAGGGTGCCGGGCATTCCGGTGGAAATCCTGTGGTCGATCGCCATTGCCCTGCTGGCGACATGGGTGCTCTTGCGCACGCCGGTGGGCAACTGGATCTTCGCCTCGGGCGGCGACCCGGAAGCGGCGTCGAATTCGGGCGTTCCGGTGCGCAAGGTCAAGATCGCGCTGTTCATGCTGACCGCCACCTGCGCCGCGCTGCTGGCGATCACGCAGGTTCTTGATGCCGGATCGACCGACGCGCGGCGCGGCTTTCAGAAGGAATTCGAGGCAATCATCGCCGCGGTAATCGGCGGCTGTCTGCTGACCGGCGGCTACGGCTCGGCGATCGGGGCGTTTTTCGGCTCGATCATCTTCGGCATGGTGGTGATCGGCCTGACCTACACCGATTTCGACCAGGACTGGTTCCAGGTGTTCCTGGGCGCCATGCTGCTGCTGGCGGTGCTGTTCAACAATGCCATTCGCAAACGTGTCACGGGGGAGCGCTGAGATGTCCGATCCGATCATTCACATGGACAAGATAGAAAAGCATTTCGGCCCGGTCATCGCGCTGGCAGGCGTCAGCTTCGATGTGCGCGCGGGCGAGGTGCATTGCCTGCTGGGCGACAACGGCGCCGGCAAGTCCACCTTCATCAAGACCATGTCGGGGGTGCACAAGCCCACCGCCGGCACCATCACCTTCGAGGGGCGCGAAATGCAGTTCGACAGCCCGCGCGACGCGATGGAGGCCGGTATTGCCACGGTCTATCAGGACCTGGCGATGATCCCGCTGATGAGCGTCACGCGCAACTTCTGGATGGGACGCGAACCGACCCGCGGCAAGGGGCCGTTCAAACGCTTCGACATCGGACGCGCCAATGCCGTGACCATGGAAGAGATGCGCAAGATGGGCATCGCCCTGCGCGGCCCGGACCAGGCCGTGGGCACGCTTTCGGGCGGCGAGCGCCAGACCGTGGCGATTGCGCGCGCGGTCTATTTCGGCGCCAGGGTGCTGATCCTCGACGAACCGACCTCGGCGCTCGGGGTGCGCCAGACCTCGAACGTGCTGGCCACCGTTGACAAGGTGCGCGCGCAGGGCATCGGTGTGGTCTTCATCACCCACAACGTGCGCCACGCGCTGGCGGTGGGCGACCGGTTCACCGTGCTCAACCGCGGCCGCACGCTGGGCACCGCAAAGCGCGGCGAGATCAGCGCCGAGGAACTGCAGGACATGATGGCCGGCGGCCAGGAACTGGCCACGCTGGAAGGCTCGCTCGGGGGGACCGTATGACGCTGGACGTCATCACCATCGGCCGGGCTTCGGTCGATCTTTACGGCGCGCAGGTGGGCGGGCGGCTGGAGGACATGCGCTCCTTCAGGAAATACATCGGCGGCTCGCCCACCAACATCGCCGCCGGCACCGCCCGGCTGGGGCTGAAATCGGCCCTGATCACGCGCGTGGGCGACGAACACATGGGCCGGTTCATCCGCGAGGAACTGGCGGCCGAAGGCGTGGACCTGCGCGGCGTGGTGACCGACCCGGCGCGCCTCACCGCGCTGGTGCTCTTGGGCATCCGCGACCGCGAACGTTTTCCGCTGATCTTCTACCGCGAAAACTGCGCCGACATGGCGCTGTGCGAGGACGACATCGACCCGGATTTCATCGCCCGGGCGCGCTGTGTGACCGTCACCGGCACCCACCTGAGCCACGCCAATACCGAAGCGGCGGTGCTGAAAGCGCTGCGGCTGGCGCGCGCGGCCGGGGCGAAATGCGCACTGGACATCGACTATCGCCCGAACCTCTGGGGGCTGGCCGGGCACGGTGCGGGCGAGGAACGCTTCATCGACAGCCCGGCGGTGACCGCGCGACTGCAAGAGACGCTGCCCCTGTTCGATCTGATCGTGGGCACCGAGGAAGAGTTCCACATCGCAGGCGGCAGCACCGACACGCTTGCCGCCCTGCGCGCGGTGCGCTCGCTGACCGGCGCCACGCTGGTGTGCAAGCGCGGCCCCATGGGGGCGGTGGCGTTTGACGGCGCCATTCCCGACAGCCTCGATGACGGCATCTCGGGCCCCGGTTTCGCGATCGAGGTGTTCAACGTGCTGGGCGCGGGCGACGGCTTCATGTCGGGCCTGCTGTGCGGCTGGCTGGCGGGCGAGGACTGGGAAACCGCGCTGACCTGGGCCAATGCCTGCGGCGCGCTGGCGGTCAGCCGCCACGGCTGCACCCCGGCCTATCCCAGCTGG
>JALSRF010000217.1 GCA_026984895.1 Paracoccaceae bacterium | reverse complement strand
ACCTGTTTCCTGTCACCGGTTACCCGTCGTCGGTCACCGGCGGGCGTTCACCCGGCAGCGCCCAGCCCCAGAACGTCGTTCATGTCATAGGCGCCGGGTTTCCTGTCCAGCCCCCAGAGGGCAGCCTTCAGCGCGCCGCGGGCAAACAGGCGGCGGTCGGTGGCCACATGGCGCAGCACGATGCGTTCGCCCTGGCCGATGAACATCACCTCGTGCTCGCCGACGATATCACCGCCGCGCACAGAGGCAAACCCTATGTCCCCGCGCCGGCGCGCGCCGGTGATGCCGTCGCGTCCGCGTTCGGATACCGAATCGAGCGCCAGCCCGCGTCCGGCGGCGGCGGCCTCGCCCAGCATCAGCGCCGTGCCCGAAGGCGCATCCACCTTCTGATTGTGATGGGCTTCGACGATCTCGATGTCGTAATCCGCGTCCAGCGTTTCGGCCGCCAGCCGGGTGAGACGGCTCAGCAGGTTGACCCCGAGGCTCATGTTGCCGGCGCGCACGATCACCGCATGGCGCGCGGCGGCGTCGATCCTGGCAAGCTGGGATCGGTCCATCCCGGTGGTGCCGATCACATGCACCAGACGCGCCTGGGCGGCCAGCGCGGCAAAGCCGACACTTGCCTCGGGCGTCGTGAAATCCAGCACCGCCTGCGCCCGGGCAAAGACCTCAAGCGGATCGTCGCTTACCCGGGTTCCCAGGGGCGCGCCGCCCAGGGCTTCGCCCAGGTCCTTTCCGATCCATTCATGGCCTTCGCGCTCGACCGCGCCGGCCAGGTGGACCCGGTCCGAGGCCAGCACCTCATGCACCAGCATCCGCCCCATCCGGCCCGACACACCGACAACAACAATCCCGGGCAGTTCGCTCATCTCGATCTCCTGTTCCTGCCCCGGGTTTAGCGCGTTGGCAGAAAAGCGCAAACACTGTTGCAGCGCCGTCCAATCGGGCTTATCTGGGCGATCATGTCGAAAACCCACCATCACGGCGGCTCCGGCCCTTCGCAACGGCAACTGCGCGTCGGCGAACTGATTCGCCGTTCGCTGGCGCAGATCCTGGCCCGCGAAGAGGTGCACGACCCCGATCTGAACCGCATGTCGATCACGGTGAGCGAGGTTCGGACCTCGCCCGATCTGCGCGTGGCGACGGCGTTTGTCATGCCGCTTGGCGGACGCGGGCGCGACGAGGCGCTGGAGGCGCTGCGCCGCAATCACGGCGAGCTGCGCCGCCAGGTGGCCCGGGCGGTCTCGCTGAAATTCGCACCGGAGTTGCGCTTTTCCATTGACGAGACCTTTGACCGCATGGAACGGACCCGCGCGCTTCTGGCGCGCGACGAGGTGCGCCGCGATCTTGAACGGGATGACGACTGATGGCGCGCCGCAGGAAGGGACGCAACGTGACCGGCTGGCTGGTGGTTGACAAACCGGCGGGCATGAACTCGACGGCCGTGGTGAACAAGGTGCGCTGGGCCCTGCAGGCGCGCAAGGCGGGCCATGCCGGCACGCTGGACCCGGCCGCCACCGGCGTTCTGGCGATCGCGCTTGGCGAGGCGACAAAGACGGTTCCCCATGTTACCGACGCGCTGAAGGCGTATCGTTTCACCGTGCGCCTGGGGCAGGCCACCAATACCGACGATGCCGAGGGCGAGGTGATCGGCGAAAGCGACCTGCGCCCCGACGATGACGCCCTGCGCGAGGCCCTGCGCGGCTTCGTCGGCGAGATCATGCAGGTGCCGCCCCGGTTTTCGGCGGTGAAGATCGATGGCGAACGGGCATACAGGCTGGCGCGCGAGGGAGTTGAACCGGACATCGCGGCCCGCCCTCTGTGGGTGGAGTCGCTGAAGATGCTGTCGCGTCCCGATCCCGACCATGTGGAGCTGGAAATGGTGTGTGGCAAGGGGGGCTATGTGCGGGCCATTGCGCGCGATCTGGGCGCCGCGCTCGGTTGCCTCGGGCATGTCACCGCCCTCCGGCGAACCTGGTCCGGCCCGTTCGATGCGCGAGACGGGCTGAGCATCGAGGAAATCGACGCCCTGGCGCGCACCCCGGAACTGGACGAGCGTCTGCTGCCGCTGGAAAGCGGGCTGTGCGACCTGCCGGAACTGAAATGCACGCCCGAGGGCGCCGCCCGGCTGCGCAACGGCAACCCCGGCATGGTTCTGAGCAGCGACCTGGAGTATGGCGAGCAGGCCTGGGCCTCGTTTCATGGCCGGGCGGTGGCCCTGGGCATCTATCGAAGCGGCGAATTGCACCCCGGCAGGGTGTTCAACCGGTGATGCCCATGGCCCACGCGCCCGCTGCAGATGCCCCAGCCGGCGAAGGCCCGCGCCGATGATCACGCGCACCCACCGCAAAGGCGATGCCGCCAGCCTGGCGGTCTATTCCGATTGCGAGCGTTACCGCTACGCGCTGAGCCGGGTCTGGGACCGCGCCGGGAAACACGTCTGTTTCGTCATGCTCAACCCGTCAACCGCAACCGAAGTGCAAAACGACCCCACCGTCGAGCGGTGCGAGCGGCGCGCCCGCGCCCTGGGTTTCGGCGCCTTCACGGTCACCAACATATTCGCCTGGCGCGATACCGATCCGCGCAACATGCGTGCCGCCGCCGATCCGGTGGGGCCGGCGAACGACGGCGCCATCGTCGAGGCCTGCGCGCGCGCCGACCGGGTGATCTGCGCCTGGGGGACCCATGGCGAGCACCTGGGCCGCGGCCCCCAGGTTCTGGCGCTGCTGCGGGCCACCGGACGCGATCTCTACCACCTGGGGCTCACCCGGGCAGGCCATCCGCGCCATCCGTTGTATGTTTCCTATGCGCGCCAGCCGGAGCTGTGGCGGTAATCACGCCGGAATGCCTGCCAGGTGCACCACGATATCGGCGAGCGTCGCATCCGGGGCCCCCGGCAGAAGCGCCACCAGTTCACCGTCCACATAGACCAGCCCATCCTGCCCGTCCTGGGACGCCGTTACCGAGACCACCGGATTTCCCGCACCATTGGCCGCATCGATGCTCAGGTGCAGGTGATCGTGCCCGGGGTCGAAATTCTGAACCTCGAACACACCGGTACCGCCGGCATCGCCCA